>CALLZQ010000759.1 GCA_937858255.1 uncultured Tabrizicola sp. | reverse complement strand
CAGCGAGAGGCCCATTTTGACGCTCGGGTTGGGCAGGCGTCTGCGCCACAGGCAAGACGGTTTGCGGGTCAGCGTCAGGCGCGTGCGCGCCCTCAGCGGGCGCTGTGCCTGTGGCATCGGCAGGAGGCCCAAGATCAGCCTTTGCTGTGGTTTCTTGCGCCGTTCGCCCTTCGGTAGGTTTTTCAGCGGTATGAATATCGAACCGCTGCGGTGGCTCTGCCTGCATCCCTCCTTTGGAATCGACCTGCGGATCTGACACCGGCTGAGCCGTAATGGTCTGTACGGGGCGCATGTCCTTCGTGGCTGGCACCTCGGGTTTTCCGGCGGGATTGATATCTGGCTTCGCCGCTTCCGTTCTGCTTTCGCCGGGCCTGGCTGTGAGCATGCGTAATGTCTCAGGAGGTTGCGGCGCATCCGGTGGGTTGATTTTCTCAGGCCGGTTTGTGGCTTCGGCAGGCGATCCGCCGGTTTCGCCATTCGGTGATGGTCGCTCTGCTGCTGCGGCGAACATGAAGTCGCTCTTTGGTCTGGCAGCAGCATGGGCCGGCTTTGGCGCCTGTTCCGTTACAATTGGCGCTTCGTTGCGGATGGGGGGCTGCGGCGGTGCGTCGTTCCAAAAAGCAGGTGCAGGTTGCTGCGGATCTGCCTGTGGCTCAGCGGGAGGGGTAAGTTCGCTCTCTCCCCCATTATCTTGACTGAACCGTTCTGGCGATGCGGGTACAGGTGCGGCATCAGGCCGGATCGGCGCCGCTTCGGCATTCGGTCGGGGTTGGGGTTGAGCAGACGCCTCTTTCGGTGCAGGCTGGCGCAGGACTGGCGCGGTCTCACGGCCCTTATCGAAAGTCGCTAGACCTGCCTCATCCTGAGTCGCAGATTGTGCCTCCATGGCTGAAGGGGCGGAAGGCGCCGGTACTTCCCCGCTTTCCAGCAACAAAATCTCGGCGTCAAAGCTGGTGCCAACTCTCAAAGCAGTGTCAGTGCCAGAGGCGCCGCTGGAAATGGCGATGCCGTCAGACCGAAAGAGTGGTGTCGCCCAGAGCGCGGTGAGTGCGCCGTTTGGAATCTGCATTCTGCATCCCCGAATTCGAACTCTTACCCTGTTGTGTCGGGAAAATGCTTACCGGCTGTTTACCGCAAACAGGGATCATCGGGAAAATTCATCCAAAGAACGGAGAATCCGATGCAAATTCCCCCTGTGGCACCCCTTCCTGACCGATCGTCCCTGTTGATGGAGCGGGCCAAGGAACTTGAGGCGACCTTTCTGGCCGAGATGCTGAGCTATGCTAGCGCCGGCCAGGCTGGTGAATTCTCGGGCGGTGTGGGGGAAGAACAGTTTGCCTCATTCCTGCGTGCGGAACACGCCCGCACGATCGTGGACAAGGGCGGAATCGGTCTGGCCGAAATGTTGTTCCATTCCCTGTCGCGTGCGGAAGAGGTGCGGCGTGGAGAATGAGATCATGGCGACCCTTGACGAGATTCACGCGGTTATTCTTGCCGGAAAGTTTGATCGTCTTGCGGAACTCTCGCAGCAGTTGGAAACCGTGATGGCGCAGATCGAATCGCCGCCTGCTCCTGTATCTGATGTGCTGCGGCAAAAGATGCAGCGAAACCGCGACTGCCTGGCGGCCGCCCTGCGCGGGATGCGTGCGGCGCATCAGAGAATATCCGATATCAGAAAGGCAAGTCAGGGACTTACCACTTATGACCAGCGCGGGGCAACGGCGCTGCTGGGCAGCTTTCCCGCGCTGCCGCGTCGTGTGTGATTTGTCTCAAATCCTAGATGTGCAAGGCGCGCGCGTTCATGGCCAATTAGGAAATTGACGCTCAGATGGCCCTGCGTCCCGAGGTCGGGATGGCACCACTGCCTCTGGCAGGGTAACGGCAAGAATGCCTTTCCAGCCGTCAAACGACGGTGAACCAGGCCCCGCAAAGCGGGAGCCCATGTGAAGGAAAGTAAAATGTCTTCGATTCTCACCAACAATGGCGCCATGGTTGCACTTCAGACGATGAAGTCGATCAACAAGAACATGGCGATGGTCCAGAACGAAATCTCGACCGGCAAAGCCGTCGCGTCGGCCAAGGAAAACGCAGCCGTCTGGGCGATCTCCAAGACCATGGAATCGGACGTGAAGGGCTTCAAGGGGATCTCTGACAGTCTGTCGCTGGGGTCATCGACCATCGCCGTTGCCCGCTCGGCCTCGGAACAGATCACCGACCTGCTGACCGAGATCAAGGGCAAGATCGTGGCTTCGCAGGAAGACAACGTTGACCGGTCGAAGATTCAGGCCGATGTTGCGGCACTGCGGGATCAGATCGGTTCGATCGTCGGTGCGGCCCAATTCAATGGTCTGAACCTGTTGTCGAATCGTCAGGGTGGCGCAACCGTGGCCCAGATTGTCGGCAACACCGGTGCTGGCGCCGGCGTGCTGAAATCGTCGGAAGTGCAGATCCTGTCCTCGCTTGACCGCAGTTCTTCGGGCGTCAAGTCGTCGAACATCACCGTCAACAAGGCCGACCTGGGTATTCAGGCTCGGACGGTCGGTGCCGGCACGGATATCGCGGCAACGGCGGCCACGGGTGCGGGTGCTATCGCGGCCAACGCTTCGGGCACTATCGCCATCGTCGGGGATACGGGCACCGTGGCGCGTGCAGGCAACAGGGTTCTTGCGGGTGACTCCTATGTGATCGGCGGTCTGACCGGCATCACGGCGGCGGTTTCCTACGTTGCCCGCGATGGCGATACGACGACCGATATTGCCAAAGGGCTGATAGATCGCCTGAACTTCGAAGCCAAGAAGGCCGGCGTGTCGATTTCGGCGGAGCTTGACACGTCGGGCGCGAACCCGGGCGTCAAGATCACCAACGGAACCTCGGCTGGTATCACCACGACTACGACCTTGACGACCGGCGGTACTGCTGGCGGTGGTCTCGAAATCCTCAAGGATATCGATGTTTCAACCGCAGCCGGTTCTGATGCGGCGCTGGCGGCGATCGAGGGTCTGACTCAGACCGCGATCCAGTCGGCGGCTGACTTTGGCACCTCGCAAAAGCGGATCGATGTGCAAAAGGATTTCGTCTCGAGCCTTGTCGATTCCTTGCGTTCGGGTATCGGCTCGATGGTTGATGCCAATATGGAAGAGGCATCGGCGCGTCTGCAGGCCTTGCAGGTGCAACAGCAGCTGGCGACGCAATCGCTGTCGATTGCCAACCAGGCGCCGCAGAGCATCCTGTCGCTGTTCCGCTGATCCCTTGGGCCGGAGGGAGACCTCCGGCCCCCTTTCTTCCTCCCGATCCGAAAGCGAAGGATAGACCGTGAACGCCTTGACCCACACCCGTTCGGGCTATGCACCGTCCGATACCACCCTGCGACCTCTGCGCAGCATCGAATACGACGCCCTTGCCCGCGTTACCCGCCGCCTCACCTCTTCCTGGGCAAACCGAAAAACGGATTTTCCCGCTTTGGCCAAGGCGCTGAACGATAATCTCTCTCTTTGGCGTCTGTTGGCCCTCGACGTTGCCGAGCCCGGGAATGAGCTCCCGGCACCACTGCGTGCCCAACTTTTCTACCTTTTTGAATTCACAGATCATCACACCGGGCGAATCCTGCAGCAGGAGGCCAGTGTCGAAGTGCTGGTTGACGTCAATACCGCCGTGATGCGCGGTTTGCGTGGCGAGGGGGGCGGGAAATGAGCGGGCTTGTCCTTAAACTCGGCCCTTATGAGCGGGTGCTTGTCAATGGCGCCGTCATCGAGAATGGCGACCGTCGCTCTCGCCTGTCGATCCTGACGCCTAATGCCAATATCCTGCGTTTGCGTGATGCGATTCACCCCGAGCAGGTCAACACGCCCGTTCGCCGGGTCTGCTACATTGCACAACTGGTGCTGTCGGGCGATGCCGATCCTGATGACGCACGGCTGCAAATGTTGCGCGGGATCGAGCAGCTTAGCCAGGTTTTGACCGATCAGGACAGCCGGGCGCAGCTGGGGCTTGCCAGCCAGGCGGTACTCGAGGGGGTCTATTACCCCGCGCTCAAGGCATTACGCAGCCTGTTGCCAAGGGAAGAGCGGCTTCTGGCCGTTGCCGGGTCATGAGTTTCGCGCCGGTCATTCCGATTTCCGGCTATGCCGGCTGGGTCTTTCTGAAAAGGACCATGGATAAGCAGACCGAGGCGTTCAACAAGCAAACGGTGTTTCAGCGAGAAGAGGCCTATTTCCGCGACAACATCAAGCAAATCAGGACGGCAGATGCATTGGTGGACGATCCGCGCCTGTTGCGGATCGCCCTGACGGCCTATGGGCTGGAAGCGGACATGCCGAACAAGTTTTTCATCCGCAAGGTGCTGGAAGAGGGGACGCTCAAGACCGATTCCCTCGCCAACAAACTTGCGGACAGTCGCTACAAGGAATTCACCAATGCCTTTGGTTTTGGGAATTTCTCGGTTCCGCGCACTCAGTTATCTGACTTTGCCGACAAGATGCTGGCGAAGTACCGCGACCAACGCTTTCAGGAGGCAGTCGGCGAACAGAATGGCGATATGCGCCTTGCGCTGAACGCAGAGGTGGAGCTTGCCCACCTGGCTGGCTCATCCTCATCAGATGCGTCGAAATGGTTTTCCGTGCTGGGCTCGCCACGCCTTCGTGAGGTCTTTGAAAAAGCCTTCGGTTTGCCGTCGGGCTTTGCCACCATCGATATCGACAAGCAGGTCGAGATGATCAAGGAAAAGGCCAAGGCCAGCTTTGGCGAAAGCACGGTTGCCCAGTTCACAGACAGCGAGAAGATGCAGAAACTGGTTCGGAATTTTCTGATCCGATCTGAGGTTCTCGCTTCATCCAGCGGGCTTCAGTCTGGGCAGATCGCCCTGAGCTTATTGCAGCAAATTTCGTATCAGCGGTTCTGATCGCCCCGTAGGGTCTGCGCCAAGAGGGCAAAACTTCCTGCAATACCATTCGCAGGGGCATTGAGCGCCAGGTAAGCGTCGAGGCCTGGCCAAATCTTAATTGCCCGGTCGATCATGGCATCAGTTCCCGCTTGGTAGAGGCCCGCCTGCACCATCATTGCCGCGCCCTCCCACGTGGCAATAACCTTTCGCGCGTCGGCGATCAGCCGGTTCTCCTCTGCCGTTGCGGCCCAGGGCAGACTGCGAGAGACAGATCGCAACAGATCAATAGCCGGGAAGCGCCCCCGTTCGGCAATGGTTCGGTCCAGCACCACATGTCCATCCAGCACGCCCCGGAGAATATCGGCAATCGGCTCTTCCATATCAGATCCCGGCACCAGAACCGAGAAGACGGCAGTTATGTCCCCGCTAGCCTCGATACCCGGCCCTGCGCGTTCGGCAAGTCCCATGATCGCGGACTGGACCGAAGGCGGATAGCCGCGAAGGCTAGGCTGTTCGCCTGCGGTCAACGCGATTTCTCGATGCGCCTCAGCAAAGCGTGTCACGCTGTCGGCCAGAAACAGGACATGCTGCCCCTGATCCCGAAAATATTCGGCGACTGTCATCGCAGACAACAAGCATTGGCGCCGTAACAGAGGTGACTGATCAGAGGTCGCCGCAATCACCACACTTCGCGCCAAGCCGGTCTCACCCAGCGTGGTTTCGACAAATTCACGCAGTTCGCGCCCGCGTTCGCCGACCAGCGCGATTACGACCACATCGGCTGAAACACCCCGCGCGAGTTGGCTCAGCAGCGAGGACTTGCCAACACCAGAGCCGGCGAAAAGCCCGACGCGCTGGCCGCGAACAATGGGTAACAAGGTGTCAAAGCAGGTTGTGCCCGTTTGCAATCTGGGGCCGAGGCGCCGCCTCTGGGCGCGAGACGGGCAGCGCAACCGCCCCGCGAAACAATGGATGACCATCCAGCGGGCGGCCGAGCGGATCGACGATCCGGCCGATCCAACTTTGACAGGGTGAGAGCGTGACCGGGCCGTCAAGCAGCACTTCATCACCAACGCCGATCCCGGTACATCCCCCCTCGGGCAGGATGGTCAGGGCCGATTTTCCAAGGCCGATCACCTCGCCAAGATGGGCCGCGGGCCCGATCCGAACCCGGTCCCCAACGGTTGCGAGTTGACTCAGCCCGCGGGTGGTAATCAGGCCGGCCGCCACTTTCCACACCCGGCCAACCGGATGATTGGTGCGGATAGTGGCCAGTTTCTGAGCCAGGGGCGCGAAAAGATCTGACAAGAGGTTCTCCCTTCGTTCGCTGCAAACCGTTTCTAAAGGAATCACCCCTAAGAACTGATGAAGTAATTCGAGGGAGAAGCCCCGATGTTCGAAAAACTCGAAATCACCAGAATGGCTCAGGCACTGGCGGCGCATTCCGGCGCACGGCTGGCCACCATCGCCCAGAATGTGGCGAACGCCGATACGCCGCAGTATCGCGCGATGGATTTGCCTGAATTTTCGAAAGTTTATGAAGGGCAGGGCGGGTTGCAGTTGCGCAGCACGCGTCCTGGTCACCTGATCGGGGCCGAGCGTTTGTCCAGCGTTACGCCCGTCAAATCCGGTGGGGCCATGGCGCCCAATGGCAATGATGTCTCGCTCGATCTTCAGATGATGAAGTCGATCGAGACCCGGCAGAGTCATGAAATGGCGCTGGCGGTCTACCGGACAACCTCGGCGATCATTCGCACCTCGCTTGGCCGCAACGGATAAGGGGGGCGAGAGATGAGCGATCTGTTGAGAAGTCTAGCCAGTTCTGCCTCGGCCATGCAGGCGCAGGCCACCCGTCTGCGTCATGTCTCTGAAAACATCGCCAACGTCGATACCCCCGGCTATCACCGAAAGGTCTCGGCCTTTGAGCAGGCCGCCGATGGCACTGTTGCCAATGGCAAGGTTCGCCTCGACCAATCCGAACTCGAACGCATTTTTGATCCCGGCCATCCGCTTGCGGATGAAACGGGTTACTACGACGGGTCGAACGTCGATCTCGTCATCGAAATCGCTGACGCGCGCGAAGCGCAGCGCAGCTACGAAGCCAATCTTCGACTGTTCGATCAGGCGCGCCAGATGACGCAAAGCCTGCTCGAGCTCATCCGCAGATAAGGAGTTCCAGAATGGATATTCGCAAGAATCTCGCGGCGCAGCTCTATGCCAATACCCGCATCGCGGCCCCGCCGGCCCAAGCTCAACCCTCGGCAGAAGATGCCGGGGCAAGGTTTCTCGAAAGCTTTGCGCAGACGCTTGACCGTGGCGAAGCCACAGCGCGGGCCGCGATGAGCGGTCAGGCTGATCCGCATGCGCTGGTAGAGGCGCTGGCATCGTCGCAGACCGCTGTCGAGACTGTGGTTACGGTGCGCGACAAGGTTGTTGAGGCTTATCAGGAAATCCTGCGGATGCCGGTCTGACCCCATGGAACCGGCATTTTTCGCCATGATCCGCCAGGCTCTCTGCACGGCGGCACTGATCGCCTCGCCGATGCTGGTGGTGGCGCTGGTTGCCGGTGTCGGTGTCGGGCTTTTTCAGGCCCTGACATCGGTGCAGGAAATGACACTCACCTTCGTGCCGAAGGTCGGGGCCATGCTGGTGGTGTTCTGGGTGTCCATGAGTTTCATGACATCGACCCTCGTCACCTTCTTTCAGGGTGAAATAATCCCGCGCGTGGAAGGAAGATAACATGGAAACAGCAGGTTACACCACGCTTACCCGCCAGTCTGGTCTGATGAAGGAAATGCAGGTGGTGGCGCATAACCTTGCCAATGCCGCAACCTCGGGCTATCGGCGCGAAGGTATCGTCTTTACCGAACATGTCGCAAAACTGGAGGGCGAAGGCTCGGTTTCGATGGCCAGTGCCGCCGCGCGCCTGGTGGATCTGCATCAGGCCGGCCTTAGCCAGACCGGGGGCACCTTCGATCTGGGTATCCAGGGAGAGGGCTTTTTCATGGTCCAGACACCTGAAGGGGAACGGCTGACGCGGGCCGGCACCTTCATGCCCTCGGCAGAGGGAACGCTTGTCACCCCCGACGGCTATCCGCTTCTTGACGCTGGCGGCGCCCCTGTCGTCGCGCCGAGTGATACCGCGAGCGTCCGTATCTCGACGGATGGGACGATGTCCGCCTCGGGCGGCGTGGTGGCTGAGATCGGCCTGTGGCGCCCGGTGGATCCGACGAGCCTGCGCCACCAGTCCGGTGTCCTGTTTTCTGCGACCGAGGTTGAGCCGATAGAGCAGGGCACCATCCGTCAGGGCTTTGTCGAAGACAGCAACGTTGACCCGATGACCGAGGTTGCGCGGATGATCGAAGTCCAGCGCGCCTATGAGATGGGGCAGAAATTCCTCGAATCCGAAGATCAGCGGCAAAAGGGTGTCATCCAGACCCTTGGCCGATAGGAGCGCAAGATGAAGGCATTGCAGATTGCGGCGACCGGCATGGCCGCCCAGCAGATGAAGGTGGATGTGGTTTCCCACAACCTCGCCAATATGTCGACGACCGGGTTCAACGCGCGCCGCGCCGATTTTGCCGATCTGCATTATCAGCAATTGGCCCGGCCCGGCAGCGTGTCTGCGGCGGATGGAACCATCTTGCCGACGGGAATTCAGATTGGCCTGGGGGTGCGCCCCTCGGCGGTGTCGATTGTTCTCGCACAGGGCGCGCTGGTGCAGACGGGGGGCGATCTCGATGTTGCGATCGAAGGCCGTGGCTATCTTGAGGTGGCGCTGCCCGGCGGTGGGGCGGGTTATACACGGGATGGCGCGCTCAAGCGAACAGGTGACGGGCTGATCGTGACCTCGGAAGGCTATCAGGTGGCCCCCGGTATCACCATCCCGACCGACGTCCGCAGCCTGTCGATCAATAATGAGGGCGAAATCTACGCCTACTTCCTGAACCGGATCGAGCCAGAGCTGCTCGGGCAGCTTTCGATGGTCGGCTTTGCCAATGAAAAAGGACTGGAGGCGATGGGCTCCAACCTTTTCCTTGAGACCGAGGCCTCTGGCCCCGCGCTTGCCGGGACCCCGGGTGTCGACGGTCTGGGAACCTTGCGGCAGGGTTATCTTGAGGAAAGCAGTGTCGATGCGGTCAAAGAGGTCACCGAACTGATCAAGGCACAGCGTGGTTATGAGCTGAATGCCAAGGTTATCACCGCGGTCGATCAGATGCTTTCTGCAACGTCGCAGGTCAGGTGATGCGCAGCCTGCTTGTTCTCCTTCTGCTGGCTGGCCCTGCTTGGGCAGATTCAGTGATCAGTACCCGTGTGATCCGGGCGGGGGCGATCATTGGCCCGGACGATCTCGACATTCTGCCCCGTACCATTCAGGGCGCTTTCGACCATACCGAGGATCTGGTGGGGTTGGAGGCGCGGAGAATGATCTATCCCGGGCGGCCGATCCTCTACGACCAGGTGGGCAGTCCCGCGCTGGTCGATGGCAACCAGATCGTCCAGATCTCCTTCGCGGCGCATGGGCTGGCCATCACGACCGAGGGTCGCGCGCTTGGCCGGGCCGGGGCGGGCGAGGATGTCCGCGTCCTCAACCTGTCATCACGCATCACGGTCAGCGGCATCGTCCAGCCCGATGGCTCGGTTCGCGTCGGATTCTGAGCAAGACCGTTCAATCAAGGAAACCCATAATGCGACGCCTTATTCTTTCTGCTCTTGCTCTCGCCGGCTGCTCGGATCTGGGTCAGGTTGGCAAGGCGCCCGACTTCTCACCGCTTGAGGGCAGCTATCAGCATCATGCGATCTATTCGGCCGCCTTCCCTGAGATTGCGGACCCCAACGCCCCGTCGGATGCCTCATCGCTCTGGACTGCCAGCCGCGCGTCTTTATTGGGCGACCGTCGCGCGGGCCAGCGGGGGGACATTCTGACCGTGGTGATCGAAATCGATGATCGGGCAAAGATTTCCAACAGCTCGGCCCGCAACCGTACCGGAAATCAATCGATGTCGGTCCCGTCGCTCTTCGGGTTGCCACAAAGGCTTGACCGCGAATTGCCAGAAGGCGCGAGTATGGAGGAAGCGGTCGACACCTCATCCTCTTCGGCCTTTTCCGGCACCGGCTCGGTTTCGCGAAACGAGCAACTTACCTTGCGTATCGCTGCGACGGTTGTTGAAAAGCTGCCAAATGGGGTGCTGCGCATTGAGGGGCAGCAAGAGGTCCGGGTCAATTTCGAACTGCGCGAGCTGATCGTCACCGGCTATGTCCGGCCCGCCGATATTTCGCGACAGAATGAGGTGACCTACGACAAGATCGCCGGTGCGCGGATTTCCTATGGGGGGCGCGGGCAGATCTCGGATGTGCAGCAGCCGCGCTATGGCCAGCAGATCTCTGACATCATTCTTCCGTTCTGAGAGGTTCGGCAAATGCGAAAAATCCTGTTTGCTGTTCTGGCATTGCTTGGCCTTGGCGGCGGGCTTGCGGCGGGTCAGCTCTTGCGACCCGCAGAGGCCAAGCATGAACCCGAAATGGCAGAGCATGGCACACCGCCAGATGCGCATAGTGCCGAAACCCCGGTCGCTGCGCCGGACAGTCACGCGGCAGAGACAGATCCCGAACATCTGCCTGAGTATGTCAAGATGTCCAATCAGTTCGTCGTGCCGATCATAGATCATGGGCAGATCGCCTCGCTGATCATCCTCTCGCTCAGTCTCGAGGTTGCGCCGGGCAAGACCGAAACGGTTTATGCGGTCGAACCCAAGTTGCGCGACATGATCCTGCAACTTTTGTTCGATCATTCGAACACGGGCGGTTTTGCCGGCTCTTTTACCGACGCCCAGAATCTGATCGGGCTGCGGCGGAACTTGCTGGAGGTGGTCCAGTCCTCTCTCGGGGCGATCGTGACCGATGTGTTGATCACGGACATCGTTCGTCAGGACGCCTGATCAGGTTTTCTTCGCCAGTTGATCGAGGACGGCGGCGCGGCCAAAGGCTGTCGCCGCCTTTTGATGCGCGTCGAGATAACGGGCGGAGTCCCGCGCCAGGCGCTGATTGAGCAGGGCGCGACGCTCAAGTCGCCAGCTTTCATGATGCTCGCCCGACTGAAGCGCGGCGATAGAAGGCTCGGGCAAGGGGGCGGGTCTGTCCCCCAAAGCATGCAGCAAATCCTCTGTCGCCATCTTTTGCCGTTTGGTTGCGGCGAGATCGAGCAGGGCCTTGTCCCGCAGGGCGGCGGCCAGCTTCGCCAGTTGCGGCAGCGTGGATTTGCGCGGCATGGTTTAACCTTTCCTAGCGCGCTGCCGCATCCGGTCGGCAAAGCGGATCGCCGCTGCGACAGCGCGGAAATGATCGGGTTGGATGGGTTGCCCGAGTTTGACCGAGGCGTGGATGGCCCGGGCCGTGGGCGGGTCGGAATGGATCGGCACACCTGCGGCCGTTGCCGCCGCGCGAATGCGGTGCGCGGCTTCATCTACACCTTTGGCGACCACGACAGGCGCGGTCTGATCTCCTCGTTTCCAGCGCAGCGCAACGGCGTAATGCGTGGGGTTCACGATGACCACCGCTGCCGCCGGCACCTCGGCAAGCATCTGGTTCAGGGCCAGATCCTGCCCCCGTTGCTTACGCGCGGCCTTGGCATGGGGATCGCCATCGCTTTCCTTCATCTCATCCAGCATTTCCTTGCGGGACATCCGGTTGCGATGGTGCAGGGCGTGATGCTGCCAGAGCAGATCGAGCCCCCCGATCACCAGGGCCAACAGCACAGAGATTGCCAGGAACTTGCCCAGAAGGCCGATCAGCATGGAAAGGCCAATCCGCGGTTCCAGCGAGGAGGTCACCACCAGCTGATCGTGATGGATCGACAGAAACCACCAGAGCGTTCCACCAACGACCAAGAGCTTGACCGTATTGCGCCCGAAATCGAACAGACCTTCGCGTCCGAATTTCTGACGGGCCGTGGCAATCGGGGAAATTCGCGACAGCTTTGGATGCAGTTTTGTCGGGGCGAAGACCAAGGCACGTTGGGCGAACAGCATGGCCAAGGCCGCCGAGGCCGGGACAAGCATAAGTGCCCCGAGGGGCAGCACGGTGCCAACCATCAACCCCCCGGCAAACGCCTGAAGTGCCGCGCCCCCGGCATGCGGTAATGCGCCCGCCTGGCCCAGAAAGACCTGCGCTTTTGTTGCCGCCGACAGGATCACCGGCCCACCAGCGATCACGGACACCAGCAGACCCGCCAGCGCCGCGGCCGCCGTCAGATCTGTTGACTTTGCGATGTCACCCTGGCGCCGCGCATCGTCGAGGCGTTTCGCGGATGGCGCGTGTTCCTTCTCGGCTTCATCCTGTTCTCCGCCGGCCATGGTGGCTATTGCCCCCAGCCGGGATTGCCGAGAAACCCGTTAAAGGCCGCGAGCCAGACCGAAAGCATGACTGGCACCGCGACGGCCAGCAAGGCCAAGCCGCCGAGGCTGAGCGCCGGCGCACCGATAAAGGTGACCATGAGCTGTGGCATCGCCCGGTTGATGATACCGAGGGCGAGGTTGTAGAGCAGCGAGCCGATCAGGAAAGGCAGCGACAATTGCAGGCCCAGCGAAAGGGCCATGTCCCCGTGGCGCGCGGCCCAGGATGCGGCCTCGCCTGCCTCTGGCCACTGCCCCAGTGGCAGGGCGTCATAGCTGGCCAGAAGAAAGCCCACGGTCTTGGGCAAGAGATCCGCCTCAAGCGCGAGGCTGATCCCCCCGAGCGTCAAAAGCTGGGCGATGGCGGGTTGCGGTTCTTGGCCCGGAGAAAATAATTGGGCCAGTGAGGTGGAATTGGCGACGATACTGCCGGCGATTGACAGGGCAAAGACAAACCCCCGCAGCGCAAAGCCGATCGTCAAGCCGATGACCACTTCGGGCAGAAAGGCCGTGACCAGCGTTCCGGTCATGGGCAAGGCGGCGGTTGACGGCAGCATTGCCATGCTCAGCATAACGGCAAGCGCGAGACGCAGACGGGCGGGCAAAGAGGTCTCGCCGATCCCCGGCAGCATCGAAATCGCGGCGCCGACTCGCAGAAATGTCAGAAATGCCGGCTGTGCCAACGGCTCAACCAGACCAAAGGCGCGCATCAGATCGTCAAACAGCGCGTTCACTGCGGAACCAGACCGACAAAGGCGGGGCGCGCCTCGATGCCGACTTCTTCATAGGACAGGACAGGCGCCGTCAAACCGCGGGCCGCAAGCACGGTGCGTAAGAAGCGCCGCCGCAGACTGGAGGTGATAAAGCCAGCGGTGGTGCCCATCTCGGCGGCGGCATTGAGCCGATCGACCATCAGAGAGGACAGTCGCGTGAATTGTTCAGGTGGCAATGCCACGTCATTGCGGCCCCGCTCGCCGTCGATCTGATATTCCCGAAATGCCTTTTCCCATTCCGGTGCCAGCTGGATCAGCGGGATCGTCCCATCTTCGCGCTTGAGTTCCGCCACCAGTTGAAACCCGAGGCGCTGCCGCACATGTTCGCAAACCGCCTCGGGTGAAGGCAGACCGCGCGCCTCGGAAATGGCTTCGAGGATCAGCGGCAGGTTGCGCACAGACACTCTTTCGTCCAGCAAGAGCCGCAGCACCGCCAGCAGCAGATCCATCGGCACCTTGTCCGGTACGAGTTCTTCCAGCAGCTTGCGGTTCATCGTGGCCCGGGCCGGATCAGAGACATTGGCAAATTCGTCCAGCAGGCGGCGCAGCCCGCGCAGGGACAAAAGACGGGCAAGATTGCCCCGGATAACCTCTAGCAGATGGGTCGCCAGCACCTCGGATGGCGAGACCACGGTCAGGCCCGACAACACCGCCTCTTCCTGAAGGTCGCGGTCGACCCAGCGGGCCGGTGTGCCATAGACCGGCTCACTGACATCCAGCCCGGGAGGTGCCGCGATACCATCGGTCAACAGCACCAGACAGCGCCCGGGGATCAGCCGGTTTGTTACCCGCTCGACCCCCTGAATACGAATGCGATAGGTGTTTTGCGGCAGGGTCGGTTCATCCGTCAGGCGGATTTCCGGGAGGATCAGGCCAAATTGCGCGGCGATATGGCTGCGCATATTGCCGATCCGTCCATCGAGACCGGTGGCAGGATCCAGCACCATCGAGACCAGATTGGGGGAAAATTCGAGATGGATTTCGTCAAAATCCAGGACATCCCCCAGTGGGCGTTTGCGCGGCGCTTCCTCTGGCGGCAGGTCCTCATCGGGGGCCTCTTTCTGTCGGCGATGGACATGCAGCGCCGTCGCCCCCAGGGCCGCAGCACCAAGGATGAAAGGAAGAAAGGGCATCCCGGGAACCAGCGCGAACAGCGCCACCGGCATTGACCCCGTGCCCAGCGCGCCGGGATAGCGCCCGAGTGGGGAAAAGAAAGAGAGGTCGGCCGCCCCTTGGGCCCCGCCGCGGGCAAGCAGTAACGCAGCTGCCACCGAAATCACGACGGCCGGGATCTGGCTGACCAGACCGTCGCCGACCGTCAGGATCGAATAGGTCTCAAAGGCGCGGCCAATCGGCATGCCATGGACAAATACGCCCATGATCAAACCCATGACGATGTTGAGCAGCGTGATCAGCAGGCCCGCTACCGCATCACCCTTGACGAATTTCGAAGCCCCGTCGAGCGAGCCGAAGAAATTGGTTTCCGCCAGCTCGTTTTCGCGTCGCGCCTTGGCTTCGGCATGGGTGATGGCCCCGGCGGCCATGTCGGCGTCAATGGCAAGCTGGCGCCCCGGCATCCCGTCCAGCGCGAAACGGGCGCCGACTTCGGCCATCCGGCCTGCGCCCTTGGTAATCACCATGAAATTCACGATCAGCAGGACGCAAAAGACGACGAGGCCCAGAAGAAGATTGCCGCCCATGATGAAATTGGCAAATCCCTCGATCACCGAGCCGGCGGCCGATGTGCCGGTATGCCCTTCGCCAATGATCAGTTTGGTGGAAGAGACGTTCAGCGACAACCGCAGCATCAACGAGGCCAGCAGGATTGTCGGAAAGGCCGAAAAATCCAGAGGCCGTTCGATGAAGAGCGTGACTGTCAGCATCAGGATGGCCAGCGCAAATGACAGGGCAAGCCCGATGTCCAGCATCCAGGCCGGCACCGGCAAAACCATCATGACGATCACCGCCATCAGCGCCAGCGCCAGCAGGATGGTCGGGCGGAACAGCATCGTGCGGTCGAGTTTGGGCATGGTTGCCTCAGCGCAGCAGGGGGGCGGTCGCGGCACGCGCATCGCCCGCGACCAAAGAGCCGAGCGTGCCGCCACCGCCGCCGAACAGCGGGTAGCTGCCACTGCGGGGGACCGTCAGGGGCGCTTGTCCGGGGGCAGGCAGGTCATCCATCACCTGTACGACCTTGGCCAGATAGCCCTGTGCGGCCGCGTCGCGTCGTGAATGATAGGCGCCGATCGCAGCCTCCCATTCGCCGGTTTCATCCCGCAGGCGTTGCAGAAAGCTGGCGGCGTAGCGGGCGTTTTCATCCGGGTCGAACATCGCCTCAAGCGAGGGAAAGGCGCGGCCATGCCAGCGGATGTTGATCTGAAAGCAGCCGATGTCGATGTTGGTTTCGCCGCTCTCTATCGCGCGGCTGACATGGTCCATCGCCGCGGCTTTGGTGTCAAAAAAGCTGCCGGCACCGCCCTGATTGACTGTCCATGGCCAGCCGGAAAACCCGGCCCCGGTGCTGCGGCCAGCTTCGACGCGGGTAATCGCCTTGAGCACATCCACGGGCACGCCGGACTCGCGCGCCGCCATTTCGGCCGCCTGATCGCAGATATTGCCATTGCGTGCGGCAAGGGCGATGCCCGGCATGGTGCCGATCAAAAACAGAACCACAAGAAGGCGGCGGAAAGACGGTTTCATCCGGGGTTTCACCCATGTTCGCGCCGCGCATTCTGCGGCGCCTTCACCATAGCCGCCGATTCCTTCCCAATCGGTAAACCCGGGCCGGCAGGCTTGACCCTGCCCTTGCGGCGGATGGGCTGCGCCCCGACAATCCGGCCGGTCCCCTCTGTGAGGGGGCCCACATTGGCAAGCCCCTACCCCCTTTCTTCTGGGGCGGGCGGGGGGTGCCCCCCGCCGGCGAATTGGCTGACGCCGCCGATCAAACCGATGGCC
>CALLZQ010000758.1 GCA_937858255.1 uncultured Tabrizicola sp. | reverse complement strand
GTCGAACTTGTGACCCACCTCGGGCAGTGTGGCGACCAGTTTATAACCGATGGCGAGGTGGAATTCCCGCCCTGCCGGATTTTCCGCCGAAACGCCCGCCATCATGACATGAACGCCAGCTTGCCGGGCATGATCTTCCAGTCGGGTCATCAGCGCCCGGCCAAAGCCACGGCCCCGGGCGCGGTCATGCAGCTGAATGGTATGCTCCATACTGCGGCGATAGCCATTGCCGCCCCGAAACTGGTCATAGGTCGCAAAGCCAAGGATGCCGGCCGGATCCTCGGCCACCCAAAAGCCGCGACCCGCCGCCTGGCGACCGGTGATCAGCGCGGCGATCTCGGCCTCTGATTTCTCGGTGCTGGCAAAGGTCGCAGCGGTGTTTCGGATGATCTCATTCCAGATTTCGCCGACAGCGGCGGCATCGGCGGGCTGTGCCTGTCGGATCATCCGAGGCTCCGCAACCCGTGGGGCGTGATGATTTCGGCGCGTAATGACGGGATCGGCCCTTGCACAATTACAACCTTTTCATCGGTCAGCCGCAGCGATTTTTTCAGTTTTTCCGCATCAGGATTGACAATTTCCAACATCTTCAGACGTGCGCCCTGATCGGGTAAGCGGGTTGCGGGATGGTCGCCCTGCCATTGGATCAAGGCGGGGTACCCCTCGGCAAAGGGCAGTTTGCCGCTGGCGGGAATGGCCATCCGCCAGCGCAGATCGCCCCGCGAGGGTTGTGTGGGGATTCCTGTGGCCCCAGGCGCATCGGCAAGGGCCGTCTCCAGATCGTCGCAGGCGCAAATCCAATTATGCAACCGTGGCGGGCCCGAGAAATTGTCCAGATCGAACCAGCGTGGCCAGCCGGGCGTGGGGGCCTCGGGGTCGATGGCAATGACCTCCAGGTAAAGGTCCCCCAGATTGAGCAGCCGATTATGCGTGCCCATATGGGCATGTTTGCCGCCGGCCGTCAGCGGCAGGCCAAGGGCGGCCTCAACGGCGGCGACCCCTTCCTCAAGTGTCGCGGCCGATACCGCGAGGTGATCAAGCCGCAGCATCATCGGGAAAGACCACTTTGGGCGTCGCGCGCAAGGCTTGCGCCAGAGCCGCAAACCGTGCCCGTGCCAGCTCGCCATAAAGCCCGGCGCCCATGGCGGTCAGGGTCAGTTCGAGGATCTTCTTCTTTGGTTTCCCGTTCAGTTCCCCCGCCCGCCCCCGATCGCCCGCCGCAAACATCCCGCCAAAGCGCATCGCCTTGCCCAGAA
>CALLZQ010000757.1 GCA_937858255.1 uncultured Tabrizicola sp. | reverse complement strand
GCCGAGGCGCGGCGCGATCAGGTCTCGCTGGCCGATCTGATGCTGGGTCAGGCGGTGGGTGAGATTTTTCCGCCCAAGAACCCCGATCCGACAGCGGGTGAGCTGTTGTTGCAGGTCGAAGGGCTGACGCTGCCCGGCGCCTATGAGGGCGCAGGCTTTCGGGCGCGCCGGGGCGAGATTCTGGGGATCTTCGGTCTGGTCGGCTCAGGCGCCGAAGAGATTGCCGAGACGATTTTCGGCGTGATGCAGCCAGAGGCGGGGGGGATCCGGCTGTGGGGGGGGCCGATCCGGCCGCGCAATCCGCGTCAGGCGCTGGATGCCGGGATTTTCCTTGTGCCCGGGGATCGGCGGACGCAGGGGCTGACGCTGACCCGCTCGGCCCTGTTCAACGTGCCGCTGGCCAATCTGCGGCGGGCGACGGCGGGGCGCTGGGGGTTGCGGCGGCGGGCGATCCAGAGCGATGCGCGGGCGCTGACGCAGCAGGTTGCGCTGCATCCGCCAATCCTGACCAACCCGGCCAGCAGCTTTTCCGGCGGGAACCAGCAAAAGATCGTGTTGGCCAAGGGTCTCTACAGTCAGGCGGATGTTTACATCTTTGTAGAGCCGACCATCGGTGTCGATATCGGTGCGCGGGCCAAGATCTACGCCCTTTTGCGCGAATTGTCGGCAACGGCGGCGGTGATCGTGATCTCGAGCGATTGCGATGAGGTCTACGGCGTCGCCGACCGCACCATCGCCTTTTACAAGGGCAAGCGCGTCGCCCCCCGTCAGGGCGTGTTCTCGCGCGATGACCTGTTGATGGCGGGCATCATGGGAGAGGCAAGAACATGAGCGCGATGTTGAAAAGGTCGGGGCGCATCCTCGGGTTTCTGGTGCTGGTGGTGGTGATTGGCGGCGCCTTTGCGCTGGCCGAACCGCGCTTTCTGAATGCCGTCACGCTGAACGGGATCATGCGGCATATGGCGGCCAATGGGCTGGCGGCGCTGGGGCTGACCTTTGTGGTCATCGTCAACAAGTTCGACCTGTCGATTGCCGGGATCGCGGCCTTTGCCGCCATGACCATGGGCACCTTCATCGCCATGGGCCTGGGGCTTTATGTGGCCATCGCCGTCGGAATCGTGGTCGGAGCCTTTATCGGGTTTCTGACCGGCACCGCCATCGGCCGGTTTGGTCTGCCCGATATCGTCACGACCATCGCCGTCGGGTCGATCTGCGCAGGGCTGGCCTTTGTCTACACGGGCGGGCGGTCGATCTTTGAGAACTTTTTCAACAGCGGGATCATCGAGCTGAACGACGCGCGTTTCCTCGGCGTTGGCGTCTCGCTGTGGTTTCTGGTGGCGGTCTATGGCGCGGCCTGGCTGGTGATGCACAAGACCCGCACCGGGGTTGCCTTTTGCGCCACCGGGGAAAACCCGGTTGCGGCCTATTACTCGGGTATTCCCATCGCGCGCTATGTGACGCTGGCCTATGTGGCCTGCGCGATCTGTACGGTGCTGGCGGTGCTGCTGATCCTGGCGGAATCCGGCAATGCCGAGACCAACAAGGGCGCCAATCTGATGATGCCGGCCTATGCCGGGGTGTTTCTGGGGACGGCGATCATGGGGGGCACCTCGGTCCTTGCCACCTTTGCCGGGATCCTCTTGATCACCATGCTGCTGGACGGATTCTCGCTGATGGGCGTTCCCTATTTCTACAGCGATGGCGTGGTCAGCCTGATCCTGCTCTGCGGTGTCATCGCCTTTTCCGAGGGGCTGCGCAGCCGGGTGGCCGCGCTCGCGGTGATGTTCGGGCTGGGCCGGCCTGATCCTGCTTCGGCCAGGGAGGGCCGGTCGTGACGATGTCTTATGCCGAGAAAACACCTGCCGCCCGCACGGCGCGCGGCCCGGGTCTGGCCCGGATGATCACCAGCCTCTGGCTCTTGGGGGCGCTGATCCTCTTGGTCGTGGCGGTCACGGTTCTGGTGCCGCAGTTCCTCGATGCGCGCAATATCGCAACGGTGGCCAAGACCTTTTCGGTGATGGTGATCATGGTGCTGGGGGTGACGTGGGTCTTTGCCGCGGGCAAGATCGATGTCAGCTTCATGCAGGTGGCGGCGCTGGCCAATATGGTCTGTGCCTATAGCCTTGCCCATGGTTTCGGCTGGTGGCCCGCCATCGGCTTTGGCCTGGGCGCGGGGGTTGCGGTCGGGCTCCTCAATGGCTGGCTGGTGGCGGCGCCGGGGCCGCCGGCGCGGGTCGCGACGGTCGCGGGATCCGGCATCTGCGCCTCGATTGCGGCGGCACTGGGCAAGGGCACAGTCATTCGCATCGACAGCCAAGGCCCCTTTGCGCCGCTTCTTATCCCGGCCGAGGGGCAGGCGCTGCCGCTGATCGTGCTGCCGGTGCTGGCGGTCGTGCTGGTCGCATGGTTCGTGCAAGAGCGGCTGGCGCTGGGTCGCTATATCTATGCCATGGGCACCAATGAGGCGGCGGTCCGCTCGGTCGGGGTGCCGACGGTGCGGATCACTGTCTATCTCTATGTCTTTTCGGGGTTTTGCGCCGCCCTTGCCGGTCTCTTGCTGGCCGAGAGCCTGTCCTCGGGCCAGCCGCTGATCGGCGGGCCGTTCCTGATCAACGGGCTGACGGTGGTTCTGTTGGGCGGGATGATGCTGCGGATGGGGCGGCCCAATATCCTCGGCACCCTGACGGCGGCGGCCTTTATCGGGGGGGTGTTCAGTGCTGCGGCGC
>CALLZQ010000756.1 GCA_937858255.1 uncultured Tabrizicola sp. | reverse complement strand
TGGGGGCAAGCGAGGCCAGCGTCACCCCCTCGATCCCGAGTGCATGGGCGAGGATCAGGGCCGATCCTGCCGCCGTCAGCGACCCGGCCAGCAGCGCCGCCAGCACCGGCAGCGCCGCCCGCCGCAGCCGCGCCAGATTGTCATAGAGCGGCAGGGCAAGCGCCACCGTCGCCGGGCCCAGCAGGAAATGCACGAATTGCGCCCCCTCGAAATAGGTCGCATAGGGCGTTGCGGTCAGATGCAACAGCAGCGCCAGCACCGCCACCGCGATCAGCACCGGATTGGCCAGGGGGCGCCGCCCGGCGGCCCGAAAGGCGGCATCGCCAATCGCATAAGCAGCAAGGGTCGCGGTCAGCCAGAGCAAAGGGCCTTGGGACAGATAGCTCCAGATTTCGGCGAAATCAGTCATCGCGCGATCCCGTCAGCCGGGCCACTGCGGCAAAGGTCAGCGCGCCAACGGCAATCGCAAGGGCCGTCGAGACGATCACGGCGATCAGGATCGCCGTCGTCTGCCCGCCGAGTGTCGCCAGATGGCCGACCACCCCCACACCCGCAGGCACGAACAACAGCGACAGATGCCCAAGCAACCCCTGCGCAACCGGCCGCACCAGCGCCAAGAGGCGGTCAGAGGCCAGCATAATCACAGTCAGCAGTGTCAGCCCCAGAACCGGCCCCGGCAGCGGCAGGCCGGTCGCCCGGGCCAAAGTCTCGCCCGCCAATTGGCAGCCCAGCAGGATCAGTAATCCGTGCAGCATGATGCGCCCCCGTTTTCTGTCACCCTAACCGTCCCGGCGCAAAAGAAAACCGCGCGTCATGCCGGGCGGCGCATGGTGATGCTGGTCGGGCGGTCATAGCCCGAATGTGCCGTCCGCTCGGTCTCGACAAAACCCATGGCGGCAAAGGCGCGCTGGTTTTCCACCAGCTCGACCCGCACCTCCAGTTCTACGGCGGCCAACCCGCGCGCCCGCGCCCGGCTGGCGGCAAGCTCGACCAGTTGCCGCGCCAGCCCCTGTCCGCGATACGCGCCCGCGACCGCCAGCTTGCCCAGATAGAGCGCCTCGCCCTTGGGGGTCAGGAAAACGCAGGCACGAGGCGGGGTGCCGATCACCCAGACCTCCCCCTCGTCCGCCTTGTCGGCAATCGCCGCCTCGGTCAGCCGCAGCATCGAAGAGGGCGGGTCGATCCGCCCCTCCATATAGGCGAATTCGGCGCGGATCAGCGTCAGGATCGCCGCCCAATCATAGGGCGCCATGGCGCGATGCGGCCTCAGCCCGGGTTCTGCGGCGGTTTCGGATGACATCACAGCTCCCCTGACCTGGCATGCCGGTGGATGGAATGCCGCGCAAAACCGAATGGCAAGGCCGAAAGTTGAGCCGCTGTGCCGCAATATCTTGGGGATAAGCTGCCATCCCTCCCCAGATGCAGCGGGGTGCGGCTTGCCAGCCCCGCCGTGGCTGCCGACGATACCCGACCTGCCCCGACTCAAGAGGAACCGGTGCGCTTTACCAAGCTGCGGCTTAACGGCTTCAAGAGCTTTGTCGACCCCACGGATCTGGTGATCCATGAGGGGCTGACGGGCGTGGTCGGTCCGAATGGCTGCGGCAAATCGAATCTGCTGGAGGCGCTGCGCTGGGTGATGGGCGAAAACCGCCCCACGGCGATGCGCGGCGGCGGGATGGAGGATGTGATCTTTGCCGGCGCCGCCAGCCGGGGCGCGCGTCATTTCGCCGAGGTCAGCCTGATCATCGACAATCAGGACCGGCTGGCCCCCTCAGGCTTTAACGATGCCGATCAGATCGAGATCACCCGCCGGATCACCCGCGATGCCGGTTCCGCCTACAAGGCGAACTCCAAGGATGTGCGCGCCCGCGATGTGCAGATGCTGTTTGCCGATGCCTCGACCGGCTCGGCCTCTCCGGCGCTGGTGCGGCAGGGGCAGATTTCAGAACTGATCAATGCCAAGCCTAAGGCGCGGCGCCGGATATTGGAAGAGGCGGCGGGGATCTCGGGCCTCTACGCCCGGCGGCATGAGGCCGAGCTAAAGCTGAACGGGGCCGAGCAGAACCTTTTGCGTGTGGATGACGTGCTGGAGGGGTTGGCCGGCCAACTGGCCACACTGACCCGGCAAGCGCGGCAAGCGGCACGTTACCGTGAGATCGGCGAGGAATTGCGCCGGGCCGAGGGAATGTTGCTCTATCGTCGCTGGCGCGAGGCCGAGGCCGCGCGGGCCGAGGCCGAGGCCGTGCTGCGTGAGCGGCTGGTGGCAGCGGGCAAGGCCGATGCGGCGGCCCGCGCCGCGGCCCGCCTGCGCGAGGGGCAAGAGGCCGCGCTGCCCCCCCTGCGTGAAGAAGAGGCGGTGGCCGCGGCCATCCTGCAACGGCTGGTCCTTCAGCGCGATGCCTTGGGTGAGCAGGAAACCCGCGCCCTGCATCTGATCGAGACGCTGACCGCCCGCATCGCCCAGCTTGGCCGGGATATTGAGCGCGAGGCCGGGTTGAACCGCGACGCGGGTGAGACGATTGCCCGGCTCGACTGGGAAATCGCCCAGTTGCAAAAGGCCCATGACGGCCACGACGACCGGCTGACCGAAGCCGCCGAGGCGGCGCGCGAGGCGGGGGCGGTGCTGTCGGACCGCGAGGCGCTCTTGTCCGAGGCGACCGAGGATGCGGCCCGTCTGGCGGCGCGGCATCAATCGGCGCAGCGGCTGCTCTCGGATACCCGTGCCGTCGAGGATCGTGCCGAGGCCGAGGCGGCCCGCGCCCGCGCTGCGGTCGAGTTGGCGAGCGAGGCCACGGATCGTGCCGCAGAGGCGCATGAGGCCGCGCTAGAGGCGCAAGAGGCGGCGCAGGCCCTGACCGACGCCACCGAAGAGGCGCTGGAACAGGCCGAAACCGCCCGCGCCGAGGTGCAATCGCGTGAGGCCGAGGCCCGCGCCGCGCGCGGTGAGGCTGAGGGCGAGGCCAATGCCCTGCGGGCCGAAGTGGCGGCGCTGGCGCGTCTGGTGGCGCGTGAGGCGCAGGCGGGCAACCAACTCCTCGACCGGCTGACCGTGGCGCCGGGCTATGAAAAAGCCCTCGGTGCGGCGCTGTCCGATGACCTGCGCGCGCCCGAGGTAGCGGCCGGGGCCGGGTCGGGCTGGGCGCTACTGCCGGGCTATGACGAAACCGCGCCGCTGCCAACGGGGGCCATGCCGCTGTCCGATCATGTGACGGCCCCGGCGGTGCTGGGCCGCCGCCTGCCGCAGATCGGGCTGGTGGGCCGGGCAGAGGGGGCCGCGTTGCAGGCGGCCCTCCGCCCCGGGCAGCGGTTGGTCAGCCTTGAGGGCGATCTGTGGCGCTGGGATGGCCTGCGCGCCAGTGCCGAGGATGCGCCTTCGGCCGCCGCCGCACGGTTGCAACAGTTGAATCGTCTGGTGCAATTGAAGCGCGATCTCGAAGAGGTGGCCGCCCGAGCCGAGGGGGCGCGTCTGGCGCATGAGGCCTTGCAAACCCGGCTGGCCGATCTGGCCCGGGCCGACCAGATGGCCCGCGAGGCGCGCCGCGCCGCCGATCAGCGCCTGACCGAGGCGAACCGCGCCGCCAGCCGGGCCGAGGCCGAGGTCTCGATTGCCAGGGGCAAGCT
>CALLZQ010000755.1 GCA_937858255.1 uncultured Tabrizicola sp. | reverse complement strand
ATCCTCGCGGTACTTGAGGCACGCTGCGGCATCCCCTTTACCGGGCTGGATGTTTTCCTCAACGTTGCCGGGGGGCTGCGGGTCAGCGAACCTGCCGCCGATCTGGCTGTGGCGGGCGCACTGCTCTCGGCGCGTGAGGATGTGGCAATTCCGCCAGACATGGTGCTTTTCGGGGAAATCTCGCTGTCGGGCGCGTTACGCCCGGTGGGCCAGACCGAAAACAGGTTGAAAGAAGCCTCGAAACTTGGTTTTCAACAGGCAACCGTGCCCAGCAGGTCCAAGACCGGCGGGGGCGAGGGGCTGAAAATGCGCGAGATGGCTGATCTGACGGCCTTCGTGGGTGAGATGTTTGGCGCGGGCTGACCCCGCGCGAAGGAGTGACGGATGGAAGGCTTTACCCTGGTCGATGCGGTGGTGGCGGGCGTGATCGTCCTCTCCTCGATCCTGGCCTATTCGCGCGGCCTTGTGCGTGAAGCGATGGCGATTGCCGGCTGGATCGGTGCCGCGATTCTGGCCTATCTCTTTGCCCCCGCCGCCCAGCCGCTGATCAAAGAGGCGCCGGTGGTCGGCGAGTTTCTGGGGGATAGCTGTGTTCTGTCGATCGTGGCGGCCTTCATGGTGGTCTTTGCCATCGGGCTGATCATTGCGGCGCTGTTCACGCCGCTGTTTTCCTCGGTGGTGCAGCGCTCGGCCCTTGGCGGCATCGACCAGGCGCTCGGCTTTCTCTTTGGTGCCTTTCGCGGTGTGCTTTTGGTCGCCGTCGCCTTCATCGTCTATGACCGTGCCGTGGCCGCCAATTCCATCCCCATGGTGGACGACTCGCGTTCGGCCAAGGTCTTTGCCAGTTTCCAGGACAAGATCAACGACACCATCCCGCAGGATGCCCCCGGCTGGATCGTCGGGCGCTATAATGACCTGACCACTGTCTGCACCGGCGAGGCACCGGCCACCGGCAACTGATCGCCGCAGCGCGGCAAACTGTACCGGAGATCTGACTTTCAGGGCGTGACAGCGGCGTGACATTGGCCTAAACGGGGGCGCATCAGCCCCCTGATGGAGAGTCCGATGCGCCCCTTCCTCTCGCACCCCTTCGATGACGACAAGCTCAAGGAGGAATGCGGGATCTTCGGCGCCATCGGCATGGCGGATGCGGCGAATTTCGTAGCCCTCGGCCTGCATGCCCTGCAACATCGCGGACAAGAGGCAGGCGGCATCGTCAGCTACCAACCCGAGCATGGCTTCAACTCGGCCCGCCGCTTTGGCTATGTGCGCGACAATTTCACCAAGGCCGATGTGATGGCGACCCTGCCGGGCGAACTCGCCATCGGCCATGTGCGCTATTCCACCGCCGGGTCAAAGGGCGCAACGGCCATCCGCGACGTGCAGCCCTTCTTTGGCGAGTTTTCCATGGGCGGCTGCGCCATTGCCCATAATGGCAACCTGACCAATGCCGCAGCCCTGCGCCGCGAATTGATCGAGCGCGGCT
>CALLZQ010000754.1 GCA_937858255.1 uncultured Tabrizicola sp. | reverse complement strand
TGTTTCCGCTGTTCGAAGCCGACCTGCCGCGCGACATCGTGGTGGTGAACATCAATCCCCTGATGCGCGACGGGATTCCCAAGACCCCCGCCGAGATCGAGGACCGCATCAACGAGATCAGCTTCAATTCCTCGCTGCTGCGCGAATTGCGCGCGATCAGCTTCGTGCGCCGCCTGATCGCCGATGGCAGCGTGATCGAGGGGCGGATGAAGGATGTCCTGATGCATCTGGTGGCCGATGACGCGGTGATGACCTCGCTGCGCGCCGACAGCAAGATCGCGCCGGGGCAAGGCACGCTGTCGCGCCTGAAGGCGGCGGGGCAGGCGGCGGCGGACCGCTTTCTCGACGCCCATGCCGACGATCTGGGTCAGCGCGCCTCGGTCGACCTGGTGGCGATGTTTTCCTGAGCGGGCCGGGCGCCCGGCGCCGCCTTGGGGCTGGGATAGACCAGCCCGGCCGAGATGATCAGCTTGGCCGCATCCTCGACGCTCATGTCCAGATAGGTCAGCTGCGAACGCGGCACGAACAGCAAAAAGCCCGAAGTCGGGTTCGGCGTGGTGGGCAGAAAGACCGAGATCAGCGGATCGCCCGGCTCTGCCCGGCGCGCGATCTCGCCCTTGGCGGTGGAAGAGACGAAGGCGATCGCCTTCAGGCCCGGCCGGGGATATTCGATCAGGCAGGCACGGTCGAACTTGGCCTCGCTCTGGCTCAGCACCGTTTCGGCGATCTGCTTGAGCCCGTTATAGACCGTGCGCACGATGGGCATCCGGTCGACGATATGCTCGCCCCACCGCAGAAGCGACCGCCCGATCAGCCCCTTGGCAAGCCAGCCCACGATGGCCGTGAAGATCAGGAAGATGATGACGCCGACACCGCGCAGGTTGATGCCGATATATTGCTCGGGCTGCCAGCGTTCGGGCACCAGCGGCAGCACCCAGCCGTCGATCCAGCCCGTCACCGTCCAGATCAGCCAGACCGTCAGCCCGATCGGCGCGATCACCACAAGCCCGGTCAGAAACGAGGCGCGCACGCCGTGAAAGAGGCCGCGTCTGCGCGGGGCGCGGGGGGATTGCGAAACCTCGTCGTCGTGCTCGGTCATGTCGTGATGCGCCTGAAAGACCCCGCCAGCCGGGGCCTTTGATACTTAGGGGCTTTCGCGGGGCGCGACAACAAGCCTGCTGCGGCAATCAGCTTCCGCGCGACAGTTCCGTGGCAATATCCGCGGCAAGGCGGGCATTGTTCAGCACCAGCGCGATATTGGCCTCGAGCGAGCGGCCCGCGGTCAGCTCATAGATCCGTTGCAGCAAGAAGGGCGTGACCGATTTCGCGGCGATGCCCTGTGCCTGCGCCTCCTCCAGGGCCTGTTCGATCACGGGCAGGATCTCTTCGCGGGGGATTTCGGCATCCGTGGGGATCGGGTTCGCGATCAGCTGCCCGCCGGGCAGGCCAAGGCGCACGCGCATCCGGTGCGCGGCGGCGATCACCGCGGCACTGTCGGCCTGCAAGGGCGCGCCAAGGCCCGAATCGCGCGACCAGAAGGCCGGAAAGGCCGCCTGGCGATAGGCGATGACCGGCACCCCAAGCGTTTCAAGCACTTCAAGCGTTTTGGGCAGATCGAGGATCGCCTTGGCGCCCGCGGCAACCACCGTGACCGGCGTCGCGGCCAGTTCGTGCAGGTCGGCCGAGACATCGAAGGACAGTTCCGCGCCGCGATGGACCCCGCCGATCCCGCCCGTGG
>CALLZQ010000753.1 GCA_937858255.1 uncultured Tabrizicola sp. | reverse complement strand
CATTGTTGCCACCGGCCGCGAGGGGCGGCGCGAGATCATCGTCAACCCGCGCACCGGGGAAATCCTGCGCGACCTGTGGACCGAGAGCGGCAAGGGCTCGTCGGATCGGCGCAAGATTCTGGAGGATGGCGAGTCTGGCAGCCGCGACAGCCGCAGCGGTGACGACAGCCGGGATGACAAGACCGACGACAGGGATGACGACGAGGACGACGACCATTCGGCCAGCGGCAGCAGCGGGTCAAACTCGGGCAGCAGTGGCAGCAATTCCGGCAGCGGCGGCGGCGGCGATGATGACGATGACGACGATGACAAGTGATCCGGGCAGGGCGGGATGACCGGGCGCCTTGCCCTGATCGCGATCTTTGTGGTGCAGGCCCTCTGCGCCTTTTTCTTCGTGTCCGATATTCTGTCCTCGGTCTTTGGCCTGCGTGACACCCCGATCTCGTGGGAAATGCGCGAGTTGATGGAGATCGGCGCGGCGGTCGGGCTGGTTCTGGGGCTGATCCTGGGGGCGCTCGCGCTGCGCAAATCCTTTCAGGCCCGCCACCGCGCCGAAGAGCGGCTGCGCCGAGCCTCGGCCGATTTTCGGGCGCTGATGGTCGAGCGGTTTGGCGAATGGGGCCTGACCCCGGCGGAACGAGACGTGGCGCTGTTCGCGATCAAGGGCATGTCCATCGCCGAGATCGCCGCCCTGCGCAGCACCAGCGAGGGCACGGTCAAGGCGCAGACCAATGCGATCTATCGCAAGGCGGGTGTCAGCGGGCGCTCGCAACTTCTCAGCCTCTTTATCGAGGATCTGATGCGCGACGATCCTTTGCCGGTGGTTGAGGACAAGGCGCCTGCGGCCTGAGCGCAACGCTGATGCGCTGTGGTGGGGCGGGGGGCAATTCCTAATTGTACCAGCTGCGCGGGGCGCTATTCTATCCGCATCTTGCCCTTGTGAGTCGATCATGCCCTTTGTTGCCCGTATCCTGCTGAGCCTCCTCCCCCTGATTGCCGCACCGACCCTCGCGCCCGCGGGCGGTATGGAGCAGCAGGTGATGGAGCCTGAGATTGTTGTTGTCTATACCTATGAGCCTGTTGTAACTGAGCCGTTCCATTCGGGAAAATATGTAACCAGCATCTCTGGTGCGGTGGTCGGCGGTACGATTGGTAGTGACACTGACAGCAACCCCATCACCGCCGGTGCGGCACTGGGTGGCTTGGCCGGTTTCGTGGGGACGCTGCCCGGCGTTGCGGCAACTCCGGCAGATCTCTTCGCCCATGACGATCGTTCGCATGAACCGCATATGATCACGCGTTCGGCGAATACCGATGGGCGGGTGCTTTGTCTTAGTGTGCCGGCGGCCAAACGCGGCGGGGCCGGTCTCTTCGATCTCTGCCAACCCTGAGGGCTAGCGCAGAATCGGTACGCCGCCTTTGGTTTCCTGTGCCTCGATGCCCAGTGACAGGCCGCGCCCAATCCGATGGGCGAGGGCGGACCAGGCGGCAGCCGTCTCAGCCGGCAGCATCCGCCGCAGCACCGAATCGAACAGGCCCAACCAGACCGGAAACATCTGTGACCGCACGTTGCCGGCGGCCATGTGGACGGCCATCGGATTGCCGTCATAGCTGCGCTCGAACAGGATGGCATTGCGCCAGAATCGGGCAATCTTGGCCTCATGCGCGGGCCAGTCGCGCACATGGGCGGCAAAGACCGGGCCCAGACCGGGATGCAGCCGGATGCAGGCGTAGAACT
>CALLZQ010000752.1 GCA_937858255.1 uncultured Tabrizicola sp. | reverse complement strand
GAGGGGCGGGGGAATGGGTCATGGGCTCCTCCACAACTCGCATCCCGGGGAGAGTAAAAGTCCGCCTCCGGACCGCCAGAACGGTATAGTAGAAGGCGACCGACAGGCAGACAGAGACCGAGGCGACAGTCCAGATCATTCCATAGTCAAGATAGCCGCGCGACTGGTTTAGCAGGTTGCCAAGCCCCGTGCCGGTGGCCAGCCATTCCGCGATCATCACCCCCAGCAGCGCGCGCGGAACGGTCAGGCGGGTGGCGGCAAAAAGATAGGGCAAGGCGGCTGGGATGGAGACCATCCGCAGTTCTTTCCAGGCCGAGGCACCATAGGCACGCGGCAGGTCCAGCACCGATTGCGGCACGCGCTGGATGCCCTGCACCAGCAGAACGAAGGCGGGGAAGAAGGTGACGGAAATGGTGATCCACAGCGTCACCGACAGCCCACGCCCCAGCATCAGCACCAAAAGCGGGGTCAGCGCGACAAGCGGCATGGTCTGGGTCACGAGTGCTATCGGCATGAAGGCGCGGATGAAGCCCGGCATCATCCTCGATGAGATTGCCAGCAGGAAGGCAAAGCCCAGACCCGCCACCATGCCAAGCGCGGTGATGGGCAGCGTTTGCAGCAGCGCCGCCCCCAGCTTGGCCCGTGCCACGGCCGAAGCATCGGCGAGGAACAGATAGTCGACCACACCCCAGGGCGTCTTGGCGATCATCTCGGGCACGCCGGTCAGGCGGATGAAAGCCCACCACAGCACGAAAGGCAGGGCCGCCGCGCCAACGCCCAAGGCCACGCGCAGGGCCAGCGGCGCATCGGCATCACCGTCGCCGGGGGGCAATGCGGTGTTCAGCGTGACGGACCGCGTCGCCCCCAACACCCGGGCCGAGATCAGCGCGAAGATGGCATAGCTGAGGCCGGCAATCAGCGTCGCCATCAACCCGATGCCCCACAGCCGCGCCGGCTCGCCCCGCCCCAATGATCCCAAGAGATAAGTGCCAAGGCCCCAGCGCCCCCCGCCGCCAAACTCGGCCAGAACGGCACCCAGCACGGCATTGGGGGCTGCGATGCGCAAGCCGCCCAGAATATCGGGGATGGCACCGCGCAGACGGACCAGCCGCATCACCTTCCAATTGCCGCCGCCGTAGGCGCGGATCACATCGGCCGACCGGGTGTCATATTGCGACAGGCCGACGACGGTGGCGGTCATGGTGACGAAATAGACGCCAAGCGCCGCCAGCACGATGCGGGGGGCGTTTCCCTCCAGCGTCAGCACAAGGATCGGCGCGATGGCGATGGCAGGTAGGGCGAAGACCGCGATGTTCATGCCGCGCGCAAGCCGTTGAACGCGCGGAAACAGCACGAACAGCACGCCCGCCCCGATGGCCAGAAGGTTGCCGATCAGAAAGCCAAGGGTCGAAGACCAGACCGTCGCCGCCACATGGCGGGGATAATCGGCCCGGTCCTGCCAGAACCGCATCAGGATGTCTGAAAGGGGCGGCAAAGCGCCGCCCGCGACCAGTTTCAGCTGACCCACGATTTCCCAGACCACCAGCAGGATCAACAAGTTGCGCAGAGCCGTGCTGCGCCAGGGGCTGGGGCTAGTGGCCATGCAGCACACGCGCGATGCGGTCGGTCATGGCGTGGAAGTCGGGCGTGCCGAAAAATTCCTCGCGGCGCGGGCGGGGAAAGGGGATCTCGATCACCTCGACCACCCGGCCCGGATTGGCGTGCATCACCACCACGTAGTCGGCTAGAAACACTGCCTCGTCGATGCCATGGGTGACCAAAAGTGCGGTCGACTTCGTTTCCTGCCAGATCCGCTGCAATTCGATGTTCATCTGCCGCCGCCGGATCTGGTCCAGCGCGCCGAAGGGTTCGTCCATGAACAATACCTCGGGCGATGTAATCAGCGACCGCGCAATGGATACCCGCTGCCGCATTCCGCCCGACAACTGACCGGGCAGAGCGTTTTCATAACCCTTTAGGCCCACCAGTTCGATCAGCTTTGCAATCTCGTGGCTGTAGCGCGACGGATCGCGGTCCAGTACTTCAAGCGGCAGGGCGATGTTGCGCGCCACTGACCGCCATGGGAGCAGCGCCGCGTCCTGGAACGCGACGCCGGTGATTCCGCTGGCCGTGGCGGGCGCGGGGGCCCGTCCCGCGATTCGCACTTCGCCTGAGTCGTGATCCTCCCGCCCCAGGGCAATCCGCATCGCGGGAGACTTCCCGCAACCCGAAGGACCGATGAGCGCCGTGAACGACCCCGGCGGGCAATCCAGGGTCATACCCTCCAGCGCCACAACCTCGGACCCCCGGCTGCGGTAGGTCTTGCAGACGTTTCGCAGCAAAATGCCCGGAATCGCTGCCATCAGATTTCCGCAAGCAGCGTGGTGTCGAACATGTCGCGCGTGCCGGTGATGCCAACGGCAGCCAAGGCGGCGATGTTCTTTTCAATGTCTTCTTCGGTCATCGAGAAGATGCCACCCTCGGCCTCGATCAGCGGCTTCTGGGCGGTGTTGAAGTAGACCTCGTTTTCGATGCTGCGACCAGTTCCTGCAAACCAGGTCGCTTCCCATTGCGGCGGATAGACAGCCGGGTCAGCCAATGCTTCGACCCAGCCCTTGCGGCTGGCGCGCAGCCAGGCGACCAGTTCCTTGCGTTTCGTCGCCAGCGTTTCCTCGGTCACCACGACGGTGTCATTGTACAGCGTCACGCCGTGATCGTAGAGCAGGAACGAATGCGCCTCTTCGCCCAGCTGGCTGATGGTGAAGGGGACGTTGGTGGTGAAATCCAGGCTTGCGTCGATCTCGCCTTTGACCAGCGGGGTCGGGTCATAAGCATAGGGAACAATGTTGACCTGCGTCTTGTCGATGCCGTTCAGCGCCAGCAGCGCCTCGATCGTCACGATGTTCACCGGCGGGACGGCAATGGTCTTGCCCACCAGATCGGCAGGCGAGTTGATCGGGTTCTTCTTCAAAGAGACGACGCCAATCGGGTTCTTCTGATACTGCGCGCCGATGATCTTGAACTTGGCGCCCTGTTCAGTAATCGCCCGGATCGTGGTGTCGGGCGTGGTCAGCGCCAGATCGGCCCGTCCGGCGATGATCGTGCTCTCCGGAATCACATCAGGGCCGCCAGGCAGATAGGTAAGCTCCAGGCCCTCTTCGGCGAAGTATCCCTTGTCAATCGCAAGGAAGTAACCGGCAAACTCGGCATCGTTGATCCAGGCCGCCTGCATCGCAAACGGTGTTGCCGCCCGCGCCATGCGAGGCAGTGCCAGCGCAGCCCCTGCCATGCTTGCGGTTTGCAGAAAGCCGCGACGTCCAAGTGTCAGTGTCATTTCAACCTCCTGTTATATGTATGGTTTGTCAGGTCGCGGGGGCCAGGCCCTGGATCACCCGAAGCTCTTGCAAGGGCGGGGTCTGCTCGATCTGTTTGGGCTCCAGCAGGTCCCAGATCACGCCATGCGGACGCTTGGCGCGGCGGTCGACAGTGTGCAGACCATTGGGCGTGGCGATGTGGTCGACAAGGATGTCGGTCGGGCTGGGGTGCAGTTTTTCGTGCACGCCCTGACAGTCGTGAACCACCGCCACCACCGGGGTCTCTTCGCCCACCAACCCCAGGTCGGTGAACATGCCCCATTCCAGATCAAAGAACCCATGCCCCTTGCCAAAGCGCACGCCATCCACCGAAACAGCCGAGGCGCCGGTCACAAGGAAGTCGATCTTGCCCTTCTTCGCCACCTCTTCCAGCGAAATCGGTCGCCCGAAATGCTCCATCCCGTCCAGCCATGCGGCATAGAGCTCATGGCCTTTGGGCACTGACCCCGGCTCGATATAGAGAAAGCCGCGATAGATGCCGTAAGTGGACATGAAGAAGGGCTTGCCCATCTCGATCAGGGCGCGACGGATCTCAACCAGACAGTTGTCAGGGGTGATGAACAGGAACTCGGCGTTCTTGCACGCCTCCATGTCCAGTACGCGCCGATTGGCAATCTCGGACCCCTCGAAGTCGGGGATGACCTCGGCAAAGTTCATGTCAAAGCGGGTGTCGGGCCGCGCCACGTTTTTCAGTTTGCCCCAGATCTGCTGTCGGATGATGTTTGATTTCGACACGTTGCATCCTTACTGTTTCAGAGTGTCGTTTCAGAGTTTCGGTGAAACGTTCCCGTGTTTCAAAATGATGAAACTATGGTTTCATTCTGTCAAAAGAAAAATTAACCATCTGTTTAGGAATGATAAATGTCGACACGACTGGCCCTGCGCATCCAGGAAAAGCTGGACCGACTGACCAAGAGCGAGCAAAAGCTGGCCGCAGTGATTCTGGACAGGCCGGGGCTGATTGAAACACATACTGCAACGGAACTGGCCGCGATCGCCGATGTGTCCAAGGCCACAGCCGCGCGGTTCTTCCGAACGCTGGGCTATGCGGATTTCGAAGAGGTCAAGCTTCAGGCGCGCGAAGAGCGCAACCGGACCCAGCCCTACAGCTATTCGCAGGCTACACCGGGAACCACCGTGCTGGGCCGTAAGATCGGTGACCATCTGGATCTGGAACTGACAAACATCACCCGCACCTTCGAGGAAATGAGCCCCGACACCCTGCGTCAGGCGGCGCGACTGATCGCCGATGCCCCGCGCCTGTGGTTTCTAGGACTGGGGGCGGACGCCTGGCTGGCGCATTACGGGCGCGTGCTGTTCTCGCGCCTGCGGCCGAATGTGCATGCCGTCGGCATCACGAGTGGGGCCGTGGCCGAGGATCTGGCGATGATGGGGCCGCGCGATGTGATGGTGGTGCTGGCGCAGGGCCCGCAACCTCGAGAGATGAAGGCGATCCTGTCATATGCCAAGACGACGCGCGCCAGCATCATCTCCCTGACCGACCACGGCAATCTGGCGCAGGCCAAGCGGTTTTCCGACCTTGCGCTGCGCTGCCATATCTCAAGCTACGGCTTGATCCCCAGCTTTACGACCCTGGTCTCTGTGCTGCGCATGCTGGCCATCTCGCATGTCGGGCTGGTCGGGGAAACCGCAGCGCAGCGCGTCAGCCTGATCGAAGACATCAATGAAGAACTGGATATTTTGGGATAGGGGTCTGACCCGCCAGGATGCCGGGGCACGAATGGCAGCAGATCCAGAGATGCTGCAACTGCAATGCTGCACTGCAGTCAGACTGCTTTCAGCCGTATTGGGTCTTTGAGAGCGAGAGCCGTGCGAGATATCAGTTGACGGGCAATGCTCGGTAGTTTCGCCCATTTCGCCCGTGCAGGGAGATGTACACCCGACGGTCATGCCTAGATCCGTGAAACCACGATACTCGTATTCGATATGGCCGACCAGATCTAGGAGTTATTCCGCTCGCGCCGTCTCGTGCTGTACCTCAAGGTTACTAAGACCTTCGCCGCTCTCGCGCCGCAAGAAGCGCAGAATAATTCGTGGTGACACCTGAAGTATTGGACCCGCCCCCTTAGACCGCGAGTGATGCCGGCCCTCCGGCAGCCAGCAAGGTCTCGCCAAAAATGCTTAGATGGCCCATGCGGAGCGCCGCTCCTCGCCTGCCATTTTCAAGCCGATCTCCAAAGGAGGGGTCGCACCAGTGCACCGCTTAGGACTACGCTCGCCTACTTAGCCACAAAGTCGAGTCACAACCTCGCCGGCGGTGGCATGCGTGCCTGCACGAAGACCAAAGTGGGTGTTTTTTAACTGGCTGCGCTCCTCTGAGTGGATCAGCATTTTCGCCTCCGGCTTGTGCGGCTCGACCCTCATGAGCAATGCCCGCAGGACAACGTCGGTGGTCTGGCCGACTTGCGTTGCGGATCCAATCCGACACCCGGACTAGAGACACATAACCGCCGCGACGAAGATCGAACGCTCCCGTGTTCCAATGTTTTATAGGTCCCGATCTGGCTACTCGAAGGCGAACTGCTTGCCCAGGACGTTTGCCGCTGTCAGTTTGGACATTGTGCGGCACTGTCAAGCAGCACAAGGGATACGGGGAATAGCCAGACCGGATAGCGCCGCCCCATTTTTGGACAGTTTAGGCATGCTTTCCCTGTGCCACCAACAGCCGGTCTACAAGCCCACTGACACCAAAGCGCACCGGGTCTGTGGCGGGCAAGCCATGCTCGGCCGATGTCGCTGCGAGTGTCGCGCGGGCCTCGGCCTCAGGCAGGCGGGGGGGGGTGATGCAGGTGCCAGCACAGCGGGTCTCAGGCGAGACCCCGGGGCTGGGAAGGGTTGTCAGTTCGATGATCTCGGCGATGCTGCCAGTGGGGTGGCCGGGGAAGCCAGCCATTTCGCTGCGCCCGGCCTCGTGGCAGACCACAAAGGACTCGGGCTGCGCGCCGTGCAGCAGGCCCAGGGACACCCCGGCATAGGCCGGATGGATCAGTGCGCCCTGACCTTCGACCACATCCCAGTGGTCTGAAGCGGCGGCGGGCGTCAGCATCTCGACCGCGCCCGCCAGGAAATCCGACACGATTGCATCGATGGCAAAGCCGTGGCCGTCGATCAGCACGCCGGTCTGCCCGGTGGCGCGAAAGGTGGCGGGGACGTTGCGCGCGATCAGCTCGCGGTGGATGGCGAGGGCCGAGTATTTCTTGCCCACCGCGCAATCGGTGCCCACCATCAGCACCCGCCGCCCAGAGCGCGGCAGGCCGTTCGCAATCGGAAACGGCCCCGCGTTCAGCCGCACATCATGCAGCACTCGACCCGTGCGATCGGCCGCCTCGGCCAGTTCAGGGATTGACCGCAATGACACATGCAGGCCTGATGCGATGTCCAGCCCCGCCTCCATCGCTTGCGCAATCCGCGCTGTCCAATGCGGGGGCAATTGCCCACCGGGGGCAGATGTGCCTATGACCAGCGTGCGCGCGCCCGCCGCCGCCGCTTGGGCCTCGTCCATATCGGGCAGGCCCAGATCCGCTGCACAACCCGGTTCGCGCAACTGGGCAAGGCACCGCTCGGGCCGCCAGAAGGCAAGGCCAGCGCCGGTCTTGGCCAGTTCGGCCATCGGTGTGTCGCCCAGATAAATCAGATAGGGCGCGGTGATGGGGGTGTTCATCATGGTGTCTCCTGTTGTCAGCCCCAGAGGGCGGGCGCGAACCGCGCGAGTTTCCCTTGGGCATAGGTCATGGCAGGGTTGCGATCCCCGGCCAGCAACAGCGGCCCGTCCAGATCAGCCCAGTCAGACAAGCCCGCGATCACATAGGCCGGGGCCATCGACAGCGACGTGCCCGCCATGCAGCCGACCATCACCCCCATCCCCGCCGCGCGGGCGGCATGGGCCAGCGCCAGCGCCTCGGTCAGGCCGCCGGTCTTGTCCAGCTTGATGTTGATGCCCTGATACAGGCCGCACAGCGCCGCGACATCGGCCGCGACATGGCAGGATTCGTCGGCAAATATCGGCACCGGGCAGGACAAGCCGCGCAGCGCCTCATCCCGCCCGCGCGGCAGCGGCTGTTCGACCATGCGCACGCCCAGCCCAGCCAAGTCCGCGCCAACTTCCGCCAGTAGTTCGACTGTCCAGCTTTGGTTGGCGTCGACAATCAACTCCGCCTCGGGTCGCGCCGCCCGGATGGCACGGATGCGGTCCAGAACCTGGCCGCCATCCAGCTTGATCTTCAGTACCCGGTGCGCCGATGCCTTTGCGGCCCCGGCCATCTCGACGGGCGTCCCCAGCCCGATGGTCTCATCCACCTCCAGCCGGTGCGCCACAGGCGACAGTCCGGCCAATTGCCAGATGTCCTGCCCGGTTTCCTTGGCGCGCAGATCCCACAGCGCGCAGTCCAGCGCGTTGCGCGCAGGCCCAGGCGGCAGGGCGGCGCAGAGTTCGTCGATCTCGCCACCCTGCGCCAAGGCCTCGGCCACGCCGGCCAACTGGCGCTGCACGTCTTGGACCGTCACGTCAAAGACCACCGGCAGCACGCCTTCGCCCTGCCCACTCGCCGAACCGCGCGTCAGCCGGACATAGACGCAATCGAGATCCGTGATCGTGAATCCGGCAAAACGGAACGGCTGTTTCAGCGGCCAGCGGTCGATGGAGTAGCGGAAGATAGTCATTCGCGGAAACTTTCCTTGGCCGGGGTGCCGCCGCCCTTGCGGCGCAGACCCAGGGTCGGCCCGGCCAGCATCACCAAAACGAACACGCCGGTTGCGATCTTCAGATCCCCCGGCGGCAACCCTGCCGCCAGACAGACCGAGATCAGCTGGTAATAGACCACGGCGCCCACAAAGGGCGCGGCGAGCTGCCGCCGCACGGTGGTTCGACCGACGATCGCCTCGCCGATCATCAGCGCGGCCAGGGCGTTGATCAGCACGCCAAGGCCCATGTTCACATCGGCAAAGCCCTGACTTTGCACCATCAGCCCGCCGCCAAGTGCCGCCGCAGCCCCCGCCAGCCCGATGCCACCGATGGTGGCACGCCAGACGTTGATGCCCTGCGCCTCGGCCATGTCGGAATTGGCCCCCACGGCGCGCATCGCGGTGCCGCGTTCGGTCGCAAACCACAGGTTCAGCGCGGCATAGGTGATCCCCACCAGCGCGCCCGCCAGCACGATCTTGGTCCAGCTGCCCGACAGCGACAGACTCGACAGCCAGTCATAGATCTTGGGTTCCTGAAAGATCGGCTGGTTGGCCTTGCCCATGATCCGCAGGTTGACGCTGTACAGCATCGTGGTGATCAGGATGCCCGCCAGCAGCGTGTGGATACGAAAACGCAAGTGGATGAAGGCCGTGGCGCACCCCGCCAGAAACCCCGCCGCCGCTGCGATCAACAGGGCGGGCAGCGGTGGCACGCCGGCGACCAACGCCACGGCGCAGACGCAGCCGCCCAAGGGATAGGCGCCCTCCGAGGTCAGGTCGGGAAAGGCCAGGATGCGGAACGGCAGCATCACCGCCAGCACGACGAAAGACAGGATCAGGCTTTGCGCCAGCGTCACCGGGATCAGCGCGATCCAAGCGTTCAGGATATCCATGGCTCAGCCCCCCAGCAGCATGCGGTCGGACTTGACCGAGAAATGGCCGATCAGATCGGGGACCGTCGCGCGGGCCTTTTCCTCTCCCGTCAGATCCAGCAGCACCTTGCCCGCATCCAACATGATGATGCGGTTGCCGTAGTCGATGGCATGGGCCATGTTGTGCGTGACCATCATCGTGGTCAGCTTCAGCGCATTCACCGCCCGCAAAGTGGCGTTAAGCACCAGTTCGGCGGTGCGCGGATCCAGCGCCGCGGTGTGTTCGTCCAGCAGCAGGATGTCCGGCTGGCCGGACACCGCCATGATCAACGACAGCGACTGCCTTTGCCCGCCCGACAGCAAGGACACCGGCGTGTCCAGACGGTTCTCCAGCCCGAGACCCAGATAGGACAGATGTTCGCGGTAAGCCTCGCGCCGTGCGGGTGTCAGGCCACGGCGCAGGCGGGCGGGGGTCTGGCGCATCTCGGCCAGCAGCATGTTTTCGGCAATGGTCATCGTCGCGGCAGTGCCCTTCATCGGGTCCTGGAACACCCGCGCCACATGGCGGGCGCGATGATGGACGGCCATCGCCGTCACGTCCTTGCCGTTGATGGTGACGCTGCCCTGATCCAGCATCAAGGCACCCGACACCGCATTCATCATGGTGCTTTTCCCGGCGCCATTCGACCCGATGACCACCGCGAAATCCCCGGGGTTCAGCGACAGCGACAGCCCGTCAAGTGCCACCTTTTCGTCAGGCATGCCCCTGAAGAACACCCGCCTGGCATCCTGGATATGCAGCATGATCTTCTCCGATTTTGGTGGGGGGACGGAGGACCGCCGCCCCTTGCAGGTGTCACGGGTAAGATTTCACTCGTTAAACATCACTCGACGATGCAGTCGCACCCGTCAAAACCAGCCGGGATCGGCAGGTTCAGCGCGGCCATCGCCTTTTTCGAGATCAGGACACTGTGGTCCTCGGGCGCGGGGTTCTGCGGCGGAATGGTGGCCAGATCCTCGCCGTTCAGGGCGCGCAGTGCGACGCGCCCGGCAAGATGCCCGATCTTGTCATAGGACACGCCAAAGGCTGCCGGGATCACCCCCTGTTCGACCAAGGTAGGATCGGTGTTGATCAGGGGAATCCCCGCCTCGTTCGCTGCCGCCGCAACGGCGGCAATCGCAGGCTGGATCAGGTTTGACCCGGGGCCGTACAGCACATCCGCCTGACCGGCCAGCGCGGCGATCCGGGGCTGGATGTCGTTGGAATTGTCGATGCCGATGGCGACGATTTCAAACCCGTGCCTGGCGGCATGGGTCTTGAACAGATCAACGGTCGCGACGTCATTCGCCTCGGCAGGGTTGTAGGGCACACCAAAGGTCTTGGCCTCGGGGTACAGCTTGCGCGCAAAGGCCAGCGCCGCGTCCAGATCCAGCGCATCCGTGGCGCCCGACATGTTGGGTGCGCCGGCATCCCAGGACGGCACCAGACCGGCGGCCACCGGGTCTGTCACGGCCGAGAACAGCAGCGGAACCCCTGCCCCGCCCATCTGGTTCAGCACATTCTGCGACACTGGCGTGGTAATCGCCAGCACCAGCGCAGGCTTGCCGCTTTCGATCTTGGCAATCATCTGCGGCAGCAGGGTGGTGTCGAAATTTACGTGATCCAGGGTAAAGACCACATCGGTGCCTTCGACCAGACCCGAGGCAAGGATTTCTTCCTTGAACCCTTCGGCCACTGCGTTCAACTGCGGATGATCGCCGAAGTTCGCGATCGAGATCGTCTTCGGTTCGGCAAAGGCCTGGGTCGCAACGCCCAGCAGAGCAAAAGGCACTGCCAGCAGGGCAGGCCGCATAAAACGTGACATAACCGTTCTCCCGTTGGTTGGTGGCCCCTCTACGGCGGCTACACTGTCACGAAGCCTAGCACATTTTTCCGATAGGAAAAGCCATATTTTCCGATAGGAAAAGATTCTGGGTGCTGACGCCCTGCCTCCGATCCGTTAGAGTGACGCAATGGACAGCACCTTGACAGACCCGCACCCCCTGCCGACAGTGCCAGATGCCTCAGCCACCGGCCTGCCCCCGGCCGAACAGCAGCGCATCGCATTTGGCCGCCACCTGCGGCAATTGCGGCAGGATCGCGGGCTGACCCTGACGGAGTGTTCAAGGCTGACCGGTCTGGCGATCTCGACGCTCTCCAAGGCCGAACGAGGGCTGATGGCGCTGACCTATGATCGGCTGTCGCAGATCGCATCCGGCTTGCAGATCGACCTCAACGCATTGTTCCGCCCCGAGGGTGAGACTTTTCTGACAGGCAGCGTTGCCGTCGCCCGGTGCGGCGATTTCCAGTTGCAAGAAACCCCGACCTATTCGTACGAGATCCTGTTCCCCGACATCTGGGGCAAGGCGATGACGCCGATGACCGGCCTTGTCCGGGCGCGCAGCCGGATGGAGTTTAAGGAGTTTATCCGCCATGACGGGCAAGAATTTGTCTTTGTGCTGTCAGGCCAGTTAACCTTGCATTGCGAGGGGCGCGATCCGATCACCCTGGCCGCTGGCGAAAGCGCCTATTTCGACAGCGGCATGGGTCATGTCTACACCACGGCGGGTGACGACGACGCCCGTATCCTTGTGGTTTGCTTTGGCCAGAATCTGCCGGAAATCGGCAAGGCCGATGTGTCGCGTGTCCGGGGCTGAACGGCACGCCTTAGCACATGCTTGTCCACGAACAAAGAGACCTGGTTGTGCGGTCCGCCGCCTGTCAGTGCCCGCCCATTTGCCTGCCGATTTCCGCCCGATCTGCCCCATCTGCAGTCATCGGCAGGCCCAGCTGCCCATCGGACATCACTGCAATGCGGTCAGATAGTTCCAGAATCTCATCCAGATCCTCGCTGATCAGCAAGACGGCGGCACCGCGATTGCGCTGATCCATGATCTGCGCCCTGATCTCGGCGACCGAGGCGAAGTCCAGCCCGAAGCAGGGATTGGCGACGATCAGCACATCGACATCGCCCGACAATTCCCGTGCCAGAACTGCGCGCTGCACATTGCCGCCAGACAGCGTTTCGATTGGGGCATCCGGAGAGCTAGTCTTGACGTTGTAGCGACGGATCAGATCGACCCCCTTGGCGCGCACGCGGGCGGGCGAGATAAACCCGAACCGCCCAGCCAGCGGCGGCTTGTCAAAGCCGCGGAAGGCCATGTTCTCGGCTACGCTCATCCGGGGCACAACCGCGTTGCGCAGCGGTTCTTCGGGCAAGCCATACACCTTGAACCGGTCCAGATCGGCACGTCGTGGGTGAAAAGGGGAGGCATCGACCGAAAGACTCCCGCCGGTCATCTGTCGCTGCCCGGCCAGCACCTCGACAAGCGCAGACTGGCCATTGCCTGACACCCCTGCAATTCCGACAATCTCGCCCGCTGCGATGGCCAGCGACACGCCCTCCACCACCTTCTTGCCCATCTCATCCTCGGCGCAAACCGCGTCCAGCACCAGACGCGGCGCTGCGGCAGGACGCGCCTGCCGGGGCGCGCGGGTGCGCAGTTCCGCTTCGCCGATCATCATCCGGCTCATTTCGGCGATTGTGGCCGCCTGAGCATCGCCCTGCCCCGTGACCCGCCCGCGCTGTAGCACGGTGAAGCTGTCGCAGAACGCCTTCACCTCGCGGAACTTGTGAGAAATCATCAGCACCGTGATCTCTTTTCGCTCAGCCATGCCACGCAGCAGGGTCAGCACTTCATCCGCTTCGCCGGGGGTCATCACCGAAGTCGGCTCGTCCAGGATCAGCACCCGCTGATCCAGATAGAGCAACTTTAGGATCTCCAACTTTTGCTTTTCGCCCGCCGACAGATCGGCCACCTGCGCTCCCAGCCGCACGCGAAACGGCATGCGGTCCATGAAGGATTCCAGCGCCCGCGTCTCGGCCCTCCAGTTGATCAGGCGCGGCGCATCGGCTCGCGCCATCACCAGATTTTCCGCCGCCGTCAGGCAGGGCACCAGCGTGAAATGCTGGTAGACCATGCCGATACCATGGGCCTGCGCTTGCCGCGGGCTGTGGACCACTACACGCGCACCGTCGAGAAGTACCGCCCCCGCGTCCGTCCCGTAAAAGCCCATAATACATTTGACCAGCGTGGACTTGCCCGCACCATTCTCGCCCAGAAGGGCATGAAAGGACCCGGCCGCGATTGAAACCGACACGTCGTCCAGCGCCCGCATCGGGCCGAAAATCTTGGTGATCCCTTCGGTCGCTAAAGCAGCAGCGCGAGTGGTGGATTGCGTCATCGCGGCCCCCCCCCTTTCATTTGACAATCGACAATTCGCGCGGCGCTTCTTGTGCTGCGGACTTTGACCGGGCCGAGGCGATCATGATGCCCGGCATCAGAATATAGGGCGCAGCGTTGAAGAAATGGTAGCCCCAGGTCCCGCCCACCGCCTGCAAGGATGGCCCCA
>CALLZQ010000751.1 GCA_937858255.1 uncultured Tabrizicola sp. | reverse complement strand
CGGGCGCCGGCCAGCCCTCGGGCGCAAAGGCGCCCGGCAAGGACGATCGGCGCAGGACCGTCAGACCCGTTGCCGCCAGCGTTGCCGCCACCTCGTCGAACCGCTCGGGCCGGCGCGGCCCATAGACGGAGAGCGGCATCGCCGCCCCCCGCGCCGCGTGATCCTGCCGCAGGGCGGCGATGGCGTGCAGAAAGATCGGATCCTCGCCCTCGATGGCGCTGGCGATGCAGATCACCCGCCGGTGTGCGGCGCCAATCCAGTGTCGCGCCGCTGCCCCCGCCTGCACCTGCCCTTGCGGCACCGGCTGATCAAAACGCAGCTCGCCAGTGACAGCGATATTTTGCACCCCGGCCCCGGCGAAACGCCGCGCTTGCAGGTCGGATTTCACCAGCGCCCCGGCAAAGCCCGCCATCACCTGTTGCCGCAGCCGCAGCCCCCGCGCATCGCGGGCCAGCGAATCCGCCGGGTATTGGGCATTGCACATCAGCAGCGGCACCCCCGCCCCCCGGGCGGCAAAGACCATGCCGGGCCAGATCTCGATCTCCATCACCAGCCCGTAGCGGGGGCGAAAGGTGCGAAAAAAGCCCGCAAAGGCCCAGCCCACGTCAAAGGGCACCCAGACCGCCTGCATCCGGCCCGCGGCGATATCCGCGGCAAAGACCCGCTCGGCCTCGGCCCGCCCGGCGGGGGTGAAATGGGTTGTCACCACCCTTTCGCCCTGCGCGAAAAGCGCACGGATCAGCGGCACTGCTGAACGCAACTCACCCAGAGAAACCGCATGCACCCAGACCGCGCCGGGCATCGGGCGGGTGTAATGCCCAAACCGCTCGGCCAAGGCGGCGGTATAGGCCGGATCCTTGCGCCCCCGCCGCCACAGGTAGATCAGCGCCAGCGGCAGACCTGCGGTCCAGAGCAAGGCCCAGAACAGACGGAAGAGGCGCAGGGAAAGGCTCATCCCGCCCCCCGCATCAATGCCAGCAGATCCCGCGCCAAAGGGGCAAGGCTGCCCTGCGCACGGTCTGACAGCGCCTTGGCCCGTGCGCCCATCGTCGCCAGATCCGGCGATGCCAAGGCAGCGGCTAGACCACCGGTTGCAAGCGGCATTGCCGCCCCTGCCTCATCCAAGGCTTTGTAATCGGCAAGGAAATTCGCCGTATCCGGCCCGTGCAGGATCGGCAGGCCAAGCGCGGCCGCCTCCCAAGGATTATGCCCGCCGATGCGGTCAAAGCCGCCACCGATCAGCGCCACCTCGGCCAGCCGATACCACAGCCCCAATTCGCCATAGCTGTCGGCCAGCCAGACTTGGGTTTTCGCGTCGGGCACCTCACCCGCGCTACGGCGGGCAAAGGACAGGCCGCGCGCACACAGCGCATCAGCCAGCGCATCGGCCCGGGTCACATCGCGCGGCGCGATGAGTGTGAGGGCATCATCACCAATAGGCAGCGCCGCCAGCACCTCCGCCTCATCCCCCGAATGGGTCGAGGCCGCGACCCAGACCCGACGCCCCGCCAGTTGCGCCTGAATCCGCGCCAATTCCGCCGGATCGGCGGCCAGCGGCGGGGCCGCCGATTTCAGTGAGCCGGTCACGCGCAGACCCCGGGCGCCAAGATCGGTCAGACGCGCGGCGCTGGCCTGATCCTGCGCGGCGGTCAGCGCAAGCCGCCCCAGCACATCGGCATAAAGCCCGCGCAGCCGTCGGCGGCGGGCGTGACTCTCGGCAGTGATGCGGGCGTTGACCATCGCCACCGGAATGCCGCGCCGGTCTGCCGCCAGCACCGCGCCGGGCCAGATTTCCTGCTCGGCCCAGATCGACAGATCGGGGCGCCAGTGATCCAGAAACCGCGCCAGATAGGCGGGCGCATCCAGCGGCAGGAACTGATGGCGGGTTCGGGGCGGCAGATTGGCCCCGATCACCTGCGCCGAGGATCGCGCCGTCGAGGTGATCAGGAATTCCGGCGCGCCCATCCCCGTCGCCCCGGCCTGCCGCGCCATTTCAACAATCAGGCCCCGCAGGGCCAGCACTTCGCCCAAGCCGACCGCATGTAGCCAGATCAACCGCCCCTCGGGGCGCGGCGACGTCGGCTCACCCAGCTTTTCCCGCCAGCGGGCCGGATCTTCCTTGCCGCGCGCCAGTCGGCGCCGCAGCAGCGCCGGCGCCATGAACGGCAAGGCCCGGCTCGCCACCAGATAGGCGCCAAGCGCCAGCCCCGGCTTTTCCCCCGCCTCAGCCAAGGTCCTGAAACGCCTTTTGCAGGCCGCGTCCCCAGAATTCCGGCGCGGCCAGCGTCTGCACGAACCTATCCGCCGCGCGCCCCTCGCCAAAGCCGGTATGTGGAGCATGACGTTGCCCCCATTGCTCAGCCAGGAATTTCAGGATCGCCTCGCGGTTAGTCGCAGCACAGGTTTGCACCGAACCCGCCTGCGCCCGGTTGGTCTGCCGCGTCCCGATATCGAGTGAGGCGAGGCCAAAGAACGGCGCCTCTCGCACGCCGGCGCTGGAATTGCCGACCATGCAGGCGGCATTCTTCATCAATTCGGAAAAATGCGCGAACCGCATCGAGGGGATCAGCCGGAACCGCTCGGCCGGCAAGCGCGATAGGGCGGCAAAGATCGCCTCGGACCCCGGATCATTGTTCGGCGCGATCACCACAAAATTGCGGCCCGAGGCGTTCAGCGCGCCAAACAGCGCCTCGGCCTGGGTGGCCATGCTGTCCTGCTCGCTGGTCACGGGGTGAAAGACCGCAATCCCGTAATCGGCAAAGGGTATATCATAGCGCGCCCGCACCTGATCCAGCGTCACGCCCGAGGGGCCGGCGTGGAAATCCAGTTCGGGTGAACCGATGACATGGATCGAGCCCTCTGGCTCTCCCAGTGCCATTACCCGCCGTGCCGCCTGATCCGACGAGACGAAGTGATGCGTCGCCAGCTTGGTGTTGCAGTGGCGGAACACCTCATCAATCGTGCCCGACACCTCGCCCCCCTCGGTATGGGCCGAGGGGATGTAATTGGTGGCCGACACCAGCGCACCGGCCAGCGCCTCGATCCGGTCGCCATGAATCACCACCAGATCGGGCCGGTTTTCGGTGACGTAATCGGAAAAACCCATCACCGTCTTGGCCAGCACCACATCCTGCCCGTCGCCGGGCCGCTGGTTCAGAAACTCATGGACCGCCGCGCCGGGCATCCGCTGCACCTCGAGCTTGGTCAGCCCATAGCGCTGCATCATATGCATCCCGGTCACAAAAAAGGTGATCTGATGCCCCGCATCGCGCGCCGCTGCCGCCAGCGGTTCGAGCTTGCCGAAATCGGCCCGCGTCCCGGTCAGGAAGAGGAGCTTGCGGCGGGGGGGTGTCTTGTCGGTCATGCGGCCTCGACCCGTTCAAAGGCGACGACAGTGGCTGACGAAAGCTCCACCACCGGAACCAATCCGGCGTTGAGGAAGGCCTCGAAAATCCGCTTCATCTGCAATCGGCTGAGGATATGGGGGTGAAGTTCGATCACCACCGCGCGCAGTCCCGCCATCGGCAAGGCAGGGATCAGTTCCGACTCTCCGCCCTCGATATCGCAAAGCAGCACATCGGGGCGCAGTTCTGCCATCACATCCAGCGGATCATGCACCGGGACCTCGACCACACCGGCATCGGCGGATTCCGCGACCAGCGAGCTTTCGGTGAAATGCTGATGCAGGCGGAACTGCCGGGTTTCGCCCCCGGCAACAGGCGCAACGATGGCCGAGCGCAACTCAACATTGGTAATGCCATTGCGCCGATGCAGATCGCTGATCACCGGCACCAGCGCGGGGTTGGCCTCATAACTGGTGAAACGCGACTCGGGCATCTGCTTGGCCAGGACGCCCGAGACGACACCCATCCCGGCGCCGAGTTCCAGCACCCTGTCGCCGGGCCGCATCAACCCGGACAAGGCGAGGATCTCTGGCCCCTCATAATCGCCACGCCACAGGCCCTTCCAGACCGGTTTGGTGACATGTGGGCCGGTGGCACGGACCTTGAGACCCCGATAATCAAGCTCTGGCCACAGGGAACGACAGGCGTAGAGAAGGCTTGCGGTCTTCATTCATCTCTCCTTGCGCCGGACCTGTCCTGATGGGCCAGAACCGCGTTTCGCAATTCCTGCAGGACAACCGGCGCCGGGGGCCGGATCGCCCCAGCCTCGACCGCCGACAAGAATGCACGACGCCAGGCGATGGCAACCCTGTCAGAAGATCGCTTGAGAAAGGGATAGTCGAGGCGGTTTCGCGATATGACCGGATACAGGCTGTAGAATTGGCCATGGGCGCGGCCCGATTGGATCAGGGAGCGCGCCGCACCGGTTGCGCCCTGCCTGTCAAGGGCGGCAGCGGCCCGGGCATCCGCTTCCTGCAACCAGGCGCCAAAGCGCAGTGTGTCGCGGATTTCGTCTTCGCCGGCCTCGGCCACCGCCTCGGCAAAACCTGCTTCGGTATAGGCGGCGCCCAGCCGAAAACCGGCCGCTAGCAAGGCACGGCTGTGCCCGCGCTCGCCCTGGCGAATGACCTTGTATTTGTTCGAGGTCATCACCATGCCGTCCCAATAGGCCAGCATCGCCGGATGGGCCAGAACCGCACCGCGCATCAGATAGCAATAGGATTCCAGAAACCGTTCGTCCCCCCGCACACGCAGGACCGAGCCGGCGACATCCACGTCCAACGCCCGCAGCCGGGCCAAAAGCCCGCCGATATCCAGATCGACCAGCCAGACGCTGTCATTAAGGATCAACACCTCGCGCGGGGCAATCTGCCAATGTCGGAGCAGCCGCAGCCCGTCGCGATAGCCGCCGAAATCATGGCCGAGGTTGGGCCGCTCGACCAATCGCCAGACATGGGGGCGCAGGGCCGCGCGATCCGCTTCGGTCAGTGGCGCGTTTGAGACGACGAGCGGCGCCAGCCCCGCCTCGGCCCGGGTAAATCAGGAACAGGCCGATGTCCGGGCGGGCGGCGATCTCGCCCTCGGTGATTTTCAGTTGCGCCGGAAAGGCCCGGTCATATTGGCGGGTGGCGCGCGGCTCCCAGAACCGTTCGGGAATGGCCTGCAACTGCTGTTGCAGGCGGCGTAATTCACGCTGGATTTTCCAGCCCGGGATCACGCCAGATCGCTCCACTTAAGCTGCGTATTGCGGGTGACGGCGCGGGTCAGACGCTTGCCCACCACCTTATCAAAGTCATAGGCGGCAATCTCGCCCGAGCCGGGGCGGCGGGCCCAGATGTCCGCCTCGGTGATCACATGGCCCTCGGGTAGATCGGCATCGGCGACGACCGAGCCGCGGGCAAAGCGGTAGACATCCTCTTCGGGGGCAGAGCGCTGCTTGGGGTTGTTCGCCGCGATCCAAATTTCCTTGCTGCGGTCGATCAGGAATTTCATTTCCGCCGGATCCATCGAGTTGATGATATCCGGCCCCTTGCGATAGCGCGTGTCGGTATAATGCCGCTCAAGGATACAGGCGCCCAGCGCCACCGAGGCCAGCGCCATTTCCGGCCCGATCGAATGGTCGGAAAAGCCCACGACAGCCTTGGGGAAGGCCTGCTTCAACTCGGTCACGCCACGCAGCGAAACGATCTCGGCCGGGCTGGGGTAAAGGTTGGTGCATTCCAAGAGCGCGTATTCCACCCCCGCCTGATCGAGGATCTCGACACTGGCACGGATCGTCTCGATCGTCTGCATCCCGGTGGACAGGATCACCGGCTTGCCCTTGCGGGCGATGTGGCGGATCAGCGGCAGGTTATCCGCCTCGCCCGATCCGATCTTGTAGGCCGGCACATCCAGCGTTTCGAGGAAATCCGCCGCCGCCCGGCTGAACGGGGTCGAGATCCAGATCATCCCCAATTCCTCGGTGTATCGCTTCAGCTCTGCCTCTTCGGTGCGGCTGAGGGCACAGCGCTCCATCACATGCCAGATCGAAACATCGGCATTGGGCGGGAAGATCGACTTGGCCTCATCGGTCATCTCGTCTTCGAGGATATGGGTCTGGTGCTTGATCATCTCGCAACCAGCCTGCGCGGCCAGCCGCACCATCTCTTTGGCGACAGCCAGATCACCGCCGTGGTTGATGCCGATTTCCGCGATCACCAGTGGCGGATGCCCCGGTCCGATAGCGCGATTGCCCATTTTCATCCCGTGCCCCCTCCGGCAGCTTTGCCCCCGGATTACCGAACGGGGCGCGGCAAGGAAAGGCCATCCCGCGCCTAGGGGTCGCGCCGCGCGCGAAAAAACGCCGTCAGCAGCGCCTCGGAAGGCGCGGCAGAGATACCGTCATAGACCTCGGGCACATGATGGCATTGTGGAT
>CALLZQ010000750.1 GCA_937858255.1 uncultured Tabrizicola sp. | reverse complement strand
GGCATCGCGAAAACCGGCGGCAAGGATACCGGAGGCTTCCTGTGAGCGACAACCAACCCATGATCGAGTTCCGGGACGTCCATAAATACTATGGCGACTATCATGCGTTGCGCGGCATCAGCGCCAGCATCCGGGCGGGCGAGTTCTTTTCGCTGCTTGGTCCCTCGGGCTGTGGCAAGACCACGCTCTTGCGCACCATCGCGGGGTTTGAGGATATCTCGACCGGTGTCGTGCTGCTGGATGGCAAGGATATGGCGCATGTGCCGGCCAACAAGCGGCCGACCAATATGGTGTTCCAGTCCTACGCGATCTTCCCGCATCTGACGGTCGAGGAAAATGTCGGCTTTGGCCTGCGCCGCGATCCGCGCAGCAAAGAGGACAAGGCCAAGGCCGTCGCCGAGGCGCTGGAGATGGTGGGCCTCAAGGGCTATGGCAAGCGGGCCGCCCATGCCCTTTCGGGCGGTCAGCGGCAGCGCGTGGCACTGGCCCGGGCGCTGATCCTGAAACCCAAGGTGCTGCTGCTGGACGAACCGCTGTCGGCGCTGGACAAGAAGATGCGCGAACAGATGCAGGTTGAGCTGATCAAGCTGCAACGGCAGGTGGGCATCACCTTTGTCCTCGTCACCCATGACCAGGAAGAGGCCCTTGTCATGTCTGACCGCATCGCAGTGATGTTTGAGGGAGAGATCGCCCAGCTTGCCGATCCCGAAACGCTTTATCGTCGCCCCAATTCGCGCAAAGTGGCCGATTTCATCGGCACGATGAATTTCATCCCCTGTGAGGTGCTGTCGGACGCCGGCGGGCAGGTCGAGGTCGAGGCCAAGGGCCTTGGCCGCGTGACCCTTGCCGCCGATCAATGTCCGCCCGGCAAGGGGGAAGAGCCGGTGGTCGGCCTGCGCCCCGAGACGCTGACGCTGCTTTACCCGGGTCAGACCACGACCGAGCGCACCGTCGCGGGCGTTGTGGATGAGGTGATCTATTTCGGCGACATGACCTATTACGATGTCTATCTGGGCGGCACCGATGTCGAGGTGCGCCTGTCGATGCGCAACGTTCCCGGTCGTCCGATCCTTGAGGTCGGCAATGACGTCGAGGTGGCGTGGAGCCCCTCGGCCCTCGTGTTGTTCCGCTGAAACCGGCCCCCTCCCGGGGTATTCATCTGTTGATAAATATCCCGGGGGGCAATGGGCCATCGGCCCAGAGGGGCAGCGCCCCCTTGCCTTATCGATCCGCCCCGATCAATCCCAGCCCGCGCAGATAGATGCCGATCCCGGCCTCGAGCAAATCCTCGGGCGGGAAGGGCGATTTCGCCCCGTTGCCCCGCATGAAGAGTTCCACCACCCCGTGACTCATCGCCCAGATATGGGCGGAGAACATGCTGGCAGGCGGGCGGCGATCTTGCGGCAAATGCTCGGACAGACGCGCCGCCGCCTGTTCCAGCACCGCGCGCGCACGGGCCGAGACCTGTGCGAGGTCGGGGTGGTTGGCCGGGGCAAGGCCGCTCTCGAACATCGCCATGTAATGCCCGGGATATTTGCGGGCAAAGGCCAGATAGGCGCGCCCCGTCGCCTCAAAAGCCTTGAGCGCGCTCGGCTTGCCACCGTCATAGGCATATTCCATCAGCGCGCCAAAGATCTCGAACCCCTGCCGCGCCACCTCGGCGATCAGATCGTCGCGCCCGGCGAAATGGCGATAGACCGCCGCCGGCGTCACATCCGCCGCCTTGGCCGCCTCGGAGAGGGTAAAGCCCGTCGGCCCCTTTTCCGCGATCAGCACAAGCGCGGCATCGACCAGCGCCTGCCGCAGATTGCCATGGTGATAGCCGCGCTTCAAATCCTTCTCCCGCTCACATCCGCCCCTGCCGCAGATCCGGCCCGGCGCAGATTGCCCGGTCGGGCGTGCCGATCACGGCCATATCCTTGCCCGCATAATCCATCGCCCCCAGAATGGTCTGGATCGCCGCAATCCGGGCGCGCTTCTTGTCATCGGACAGGATCACCGTCCAGGGCGCAAAGTCGAAATGGCTGCGCGCCATGGTCTCATCAATCGCCGCCGAATATTCCTCCCATTTCGACAGGCCCTGAATATCGATGGGTGAGAGTTTCCACTGTTTCAGCGGATCTTTTTCACGGTCGAGGAAACGCTTGAGCTGCTCGGCCCGCCCAACCTCCAGCCAGATTTTCAACAGCACGATCCCCTCATCCACCAGCATATGCTCGAATTCGGGAAGCTGACGGAAAAACGCCTCGCGCTGCTCGGGCGTACAGAAACCAAACACATGTTCGATCATGGCGCGGTTATACCAACTGCGGTCGAAAAGAACCATTTCGCCCTTGGCTGGCAGCCAATCGACATAGCGCTGAAAGTACCACTGCGCCGCCTCACGATCCGAGGGTTTGGCCAACGCCGCAACCGTGCAGACCCGGGGGTTGAGGTTCATCCGCACCGCGCCGATGGTGCCGCCCTTGCCGGCGGCGTCACGCCCCTCGAACACCACAACCAGCCGGCGCCCCTGTGCCTTGAGGTCGGATTGCATCCGCACAAGTTGGATTTGCAGCGCCTCCAGATGCGCCTCGTAATCCTTTTTCTTCATCTCTTCCCGGTAGGGATAGGATTTGGTCAGGATATCGTCCTTGTCCGCCTCTTCGATGGCTTTGCGCAGCGCCTTGGGCGCCTCTTCGGCATAGTAACGGCTGATCGCGCCGTCAAAGGGCAGGTCCATGATGCTCTCTCCCGTGATATCCCGCCAGTATGGCGATTGGCGTGTTCAGCGCAATCCGGCGCGCGCGGCGGCACGGTCGATGGCGTCCAGTACCTCGGCGCGATGGCTGTGGTGCGGCATGTGGCCGGCGCCGGGCAGAACCGTCAGATTTACCTGGGGCAAGAGTTGCGCCAGTGGGCCGGCATGCACTGTCAGCGGCACGATGGTATCGGCGTCACCATGGACCAGTTCCACCGGCAGCGACAGCCCCGGATAGCGCGCGGCCATCGCCTCGACCTGCGGGCGCAGCGCATTGACCTGTGCCACATTGGCGGCCAGCGCGCCGGGGCGCAGGGTCAGGTCGATGCCGAGGTAATCGGCGTAACCCTCAGGCGCGGCCTGCGGGGCAAAGACAGCCTCAATACTGCGGCGCACATAGCTCTCTGGCACGAAGGCCGAGGCGAGCGGCACCACGATCCGCCGCCCCGGGGCCGAGGCCGTCACCCGATACCAGGGGTCGAGCTTGCCCGGCCAGGGCATTGAGGCGGCCGAGACCAGCACCATGGCCGCCGGCGGCGCCTCTAGCGCCCAGGCGAGGGCCACCGCGCCGCCATAGCTGTGCCCCAGAACGATGGGCCGGCTGACCCCCAGTTCCGCCACCGTCGCCCGCAGCCGCGCGGCCTGTGCGGCAACCGAGGTTTCGCCACCGGGCAGAGGGTCGGAATAGCCAAGGCCCGGACGATCCACCGCGATCACCCGGTAGTTTTCCGCCAGTTTGTCCACCATGGCAAAGCTGAAATCGCGCAGATTGCCATTGGCGCCATGGATCAGCACCAGATCCGGCCCCTGACCCTGCACCAGCACATGCACCGCCGCCCCCTCGGGGCCAATCAATTGGCCAAGGGGGGGATGCGCGGCACGGGCCGCCACTTCACGCTGATCGAGCCGCCAGAGCGTCGCGGCGGCAAGTCCTGCCACCGCAACCCCGAAACTAGCGGCCAATGTCCTGAATTTCATAGGGCGTCGACTGGTAAATCTCGTTGATCCAGTTGCCATATAGGAGATGTGCGTGACTTCTCCAGCGGTTCAGCGGCGGCCTCGCCGGATTGTCATCTGGATAGTAGTTCGCGGGCACGTTGATCGGCGTTCCGGCGGGGAAGTAGCGGTCATATTCCTGTTTCAGCGGGTCGCTGTCATATTCAAAATGG
>CALLZQ010000749.1 GCA_937858255.1 uncultured Tabrizicola sp. | reverse complement strand
CCCCCAGATGCTCGCGCTCGACAATTGCAGTTTTCAGGCCCAGTTGCGCGGCGCGGATGGCGGCGACATAGCCGCCCGGGCCCGCGCCGACCACGATCACATCATAACTGCTCATGCCCTTGCCCCCTTGGCCTTTGCGATTGCCTGACGCGCGGCCTCGGCGACCGCTGCTGCCGTGATGCCGAAATGGTCGTACAGAACTTCGGCCGGGGCCGAGGCGCCATAGCCGGTCATGCCGACAAAACGCCCGCTGCGGCCCAGAATGCCGTCCCAGCCAAAGCGGATCGCCGCCTCGACCGCCCCCCGCGGCAGATGGCAGGGGCCAAGCACCGCCTCTTGCCACGCCTCATCCTGTGCTGCGAACAGCTCCATCGAGGGGAGGGAGACAACGGCGGCGCGGATCCCCTCGGCGGCCAGAATGGCCTGCGCCTCATGGGCCAGCGAAAGTTCCGTGCCGGTGCCGATCAGGGTGACCTGACGCGGCCCGCCCTCTGCCTCGGTCAGCACATAGCCGCCGCGCGCGGTGGCCTTTGGGTCAAACCCGGTCTGGCGCAGCAAGGGCACCGCCTGACGTGACAGCACCAGCGCAACCGGGCCCTTGGCCGCCAATGCGGCCCCCCAGGCCTCGGCCACCTCGACCGGATCGCCGGGCCGCAGTACGGTCAGCCCGGGCAGGGCACGCAATTGCGCAAGGCTTTCCACCGGCTGATGGGTCGGCCCATCCTCTCCCAACCCGATCGAGTCATGGGTGAGGACATAGACCACCTTTTGCCCCATCAGCGCCGAGAGGCGCATCGCCCCCAGCATATAGCCGGCAAAGACAAGGAAGGTCCCGGCATAGGGGATATAGCCGCCATGCAGCGCCGTGCCGTTCATCGCGGCGGCCATGCCATGCTCGCGGATACCCCAGTGAACAAACCGCCCACCAAAGGAACCGGCGGCAATCACCTCATGCCCCGGGATGCGGGTGTTGACGCTGCCGGTCAGATCGGCCGAGCCGCCAATCAGCGCGGGCACCGCCGGCACCAGATGTTCGAGCACCTTGCCCGAGGCGGCGCGGGTGGCCAGCGCCTTTCCGCTGTTGAGGAACGCTTCGGCCGCAGCGTTCAGCGCGGCGGAGGCATCCGGGAATTTTCCGCTGACATGCGCCGTAAAGGCGGCCTGCGTCTCAGACGGTTGCGCCATCAGGCGGCTTTGCCAAGCCTCATGCGCCTTGCAGCCCCGCGTGCCCGTCGCAGCCCAATCGGCGGCAACATCCGCAGGGATGACAAAAGGCGGATGATCCCACCCCATCGCCGCCCGCGCCTGCGCGATATGCGCTGACCCGAGCGGAGAGCCGTGGCACTTGGCCGTGCCCGCCTTGTCCCCTGCACCACGCCCGATCTGGGTGCGAAAGGCGATCATCGTCGGGCGATCCGTTTCCGCCATGGCCGAGGCCAGCGCCGCCCGGATCGCCGCGAAATCATGCCCGTCCGCCGCCAGCACATTCCAGCCCGCCGCGCGGAACCGGCCTGCCTGATCCTCGGACGTGGCGAGATTGGTCTTGCCGTCAATCGTGATGCCGTTGTCGTCAAACAGCACGATCATCCGCGACAGCTGCAGATGCCCGGCGAGGGTAATCGCCTCTTGGCTGATCCCCTCCATCAGGCAACCATCCCCGGCAATCACCCAAGTGCGGTGATCGACCAGATCGGCGCCAAAACGGGCGCGGTCCATTTCCTCGGCCAGCGCCATGCCCACCGCCGTGGCGATCCCCTGACCCAAGGGGCCGGTCGTCGTCTCGATCCCGGCGCCATGGCCGTATTCGGGGTGTCCCGCAGCGGGTGAACCAAGCTGACGGAAGTTCCGCAGGGCCTCGATCCCCCAGCCCGGATAGCCGGTCAGGTGCAGCAGCGCATAGAGCAGCATGGATCCATGCCCTGCCGACAGCACCAGCCGGTCACGGTCGGCCCAATCCGGCGCCTTGGGGTCGAATTTCAAGAATTCGGCCGCCAGCACCGTCGCCACATCGGCAAAGCCCATCGGCATTCCGGGATGCCCGGAATTCGCCTGCTCAACAGCATCCATTGCCAGCGCGCGGATCGCGCTGGCCATCGCATTCAGATTTGTCATGAGGGTCTCTCTACTCGAAGCGGAAATCTTCGATCACCTCGACCAGACGGGAGAGGAAGGCCGCCGCCATGGCACCATCCACGGCCCGGTGATCGGCCGAGAGGGTCAGTTTCATGATCTGTCGCACATGCAGACCGCCCATCTGCGGGCGTACCTGCTCGATCGCCGGTCCGACACCCAGGATAGCGGCCTCGGGCGGGTTGATGATCGGAAAGACATCCACCCCGAACATCCCCAGATTCGAGATCGAGAAGGTGCCCTTGGCCGTCGATTTCGACACCCCGCGCCGCGCCGCATCGGCCAGCGCCCGCGTCTCGGACGAGATCATCATCAGATCCATCTTGTCGGCCTCGGCCAGCACCGGCACCATCAGCCCATCGGGTACCGAGACGGCCACACCGATGTTGATCGCCCCCTTACGCACGATCCGGTCGGTCGAGACATGTGCGTTCAGTCCGCGATGCTCCATCAGCGTCAGCGCGAGGCACTTCACCAGCACATCGTTGACCGTCACCCGCGCGGCATGCGCCTCGTTAAAGGCTTTGCGGCGGCGGGTGACATCGGTCACATCCACCTCGGCCTGAA
>CALLZQ010000748.1 GCA_937858255.1 uncultured Tabrizicola sp. | reverse complement strand
GCCGCCGGGGGCGGGCTGGCGGTGCTGGGGTCGGGCGATCCGGCGCTCGAGGCGGCAATGCGCGGCCTCGCCTCGGCCCATCCGGGCCGTGTCGCGCTGCGCATCGGCTATGATGAGGGCCTTAGCCACCGGATGTTTGCGGGGGGCGATGCGGTGCTGGTCCCCTCGCGGTTCGAGCCTTGCGGGCTGACCCAGATGTATGGGTTGCGGTATGGCACGCTGCCGGTCGTCGCTGCGACGGGCGGGCTGGCCGATACGGTGATCGGCGCCAGCCCGGCGACGCTGGCAGGGGCTTGCGCGACGGGGGTGGTGTTTCATCCGACCGATGCCATTGCCTTTGGTCAGGCCCTGCACAAGCTATCCGCGCTTTATGCCCAGCCGGCGACATGGGCTGCGATGCAGGCCGCCGCCATGGCCCATCCAGTCGGCTGGGAAACCTCGGCCGCTGCCTACAGCGCCCTTTACGCCGGGCTGGCGGGGTGAGCGCCGAGCCACGCGCCCTGCCGGGACGGCTGTCGGGTCATGCCATCGGCCCGGGCCGGCCCTGGCCGATGGGCGCCAGCTTCGATGGCGATGGGGTGAATTTCGCGGTGTTTTCCGCCCATGCCGAACTGGTCGAACTGTGCCTGTTTTCGCCGGACGGGCGCAAGGAACTGGCCCGCATCCCGTTTCGGGAACGCGATGGCGATATCTGGCATATGCATCTGGGCGGGCTGACCTTTGGCACGGTCTATGGCTTTCGCGTTCATGGTCCCTATGCTCCCGAACAGGGCCACCGTTTCAACCCCAACAAGCTGCTGCTCGACCCCTATGCCCGGGCGTTGGAGGGGCGGCTGCGCTGGTCTGACGCGCTGATGGGATACCGGATCGGCAGCCCGCGCGCCGATCTTTCCTATGATGCCCGCGACAGTGCCTTTGCCGTGCCGAAGTCGGTGGTCACAGACCCCTCGTTCACTTGGGGCGACGACCGGCCGCCGCGTGTGCCGCGCTGCGAAACCCTGATCTATGAGGCGCATGTCAAGGCGCTGACCCAACGGCTGCCGCGTCTGGACAAGGGGTTGCGCGGCACCTATTTGGGCCTTGCCTCGGATCCGGTGATCGAGCATCTGCACCGGCTGGGCGTGACCACGATCGAATTATTGCCGACGCATAGCTTTGTCGATGACCGCTTTCTGATCTCGCGCGGGCTGAAGAATCATTGGGGCTATAACACCCTGGCGTTTTTCGCGCCCGAGCCGCGTTATATGGCCAAGGGCGCGCTGTGGGAGTTTCAGACCATGGTGCGCCGCCTGCATTCAGCAGGGATCGAGGTGGTGCTGGATGTGGTCTATAATCACTCGGGCGAGGGCGATCAGTTCGGCCCGACCCTGTCGTTCCGGGGGCTCGACAATGCCAGCTATTACCGTCTTGCCGATGGCGGGCGCTATTACGTCAACGATACCGGCACCGGCAATACGCTGAACCTCACTCATCCGATGGTGTTGCGGATGGTGATGGATTCGCTGCGCTATTGGGTGGAACATTGCCATGTCGATGGGTTCCGTTTTGACCTTGCCACGGTTTTGGGGCGCGAGCCGCAGGGTTTTGACCCGCAGGGCGGTTTCTTTGATGCGATCCGGCAGGATCCGGTGCTGGCCCATGTCAAGCTGATCGCCGAGCCTTGGGACATCGGCCCGGGTGGCTATCAACTGGGCCAATATCCGCATCCGTTCCACGAATGGAACGACCAGTTCCGCGACGGGGTGCGCCGCTACTGGCGGGGTGATCCCGGGATGACTGCCGATTTGGGGCGGCGGCTCTTTGGCAGTGCCGAGCGGGTCGGCCCTTCCGGGGGCAGCGCCCCGGCCTCGGTCAATTTTATCCCCCCGC
>CALLZQ010000747.1 GCA_937858255.1 uncultured Tabrizicola sp. | reverse complement strand
GCCGCAGTTCTAGGGCATCGCGGTCGGGCGTTTCGTCCGTGTCCAGATAGCAGGCATGCAGGTTCAGCCGGTGCCGCCCCGGGATCAGATCAAAGGCAAATTCCAGATCGGCGCGCAATTCGTCAGGGTTGCGCGCCCGGCCCGGATGATTGCCCGTGGCCTGAATGCCGCCCCCTGACAGGCCGCGCTGACGCTCGAACCCGCCGACATCATCGCCTTGCCAGCAATGCAGCGAGATCGGGATCTCCAGCAGGCGGGTCATCGCCGTCTCGGTATCGAGGCCCCAATCGGCAAAGATCTGGCGGGCGGTTGCATATGATGTGCCGCTCATGCGGGTGTCCTCCCTTACCCCGGCTCAGCGGGTGAACGCTTCCTTGTTGCCGGCATCGACATTCAGGATATTCCCTGTCGATTTCGCCGAGAGATCCGAGGCGAAAAAGCCGACCGCCTCGGCAATATCCTCGGGCAGCACCGCACGTTTGAGCATCGAGCGCTGACGATACATCTCTTCCAGTCCGTCCTTGTCGGTCTTGTAGGTCGAGGCGCGTTGGTCGAGCCATTCCCCGGACCAGATCTTTGATCCGCGCAGCACCGCATCGGGGTTGACGACATTGACGCGGATGCCGGCCTCTGCCCCCTCCAGCGCCAGACAGCGTGCCAGATGAATTTCGGCGGCCTTGGCCGTGCAATAGGCGCTGGCATTGGGGCTGGCGGCAAGGCCGTTCTTCGAGGCGACGAAGATCACCGACCCTCCCATCCCCTGCACGCGGAGCAGGCGGAACCCCTCGCGGCTGACCAGAAAATAGCCCGTCGAAAGGATGTCCATATTGCGGTTCCACAGCGCGAGCGTGGTTTCCTCGATAGGCGCGGAAGAGGCGATGCCGGCATTTGACACCAGAATGTCAACGCCGCCGAACTCGACCGCCAGATCGGCAAAGGCACGTGCCACATCACCCTCATCCGTGACATCCATGCGCTGCGCCCGCACCTGATCGGCGCCATGGCGTGCTGACAGGGCGGCATGGGCCGCAGCAAGCCCCTCGGGGTCGATATCTGCCAGCATGACGCAGGCGCCTTCGGCCAGCAGACGCTCGGCCGTGGCCGAACCGATGCCGCCGGCCCCCCCGGTGACGAGTGCGACCCTTCCGGCCAGCGGTTTCGGGCGTGGCATCCGTTGCAGCTTGGCCTCTTCCAGCAGCCAGTATTCGATGTCAAACGCCTCTTGTTCCGGCAGGCCGCGATAGGTGCTGACGGCATCGGCGCCGCGCATCACGTTGATGGCATTGACGTAGAATTCGCCCGAGATCCGCGCCGTGGCCTTGTCGCGGGCGAATGTGATCATCCCGACACCCGGCACCAGATAGACCACGGCATTGGGGTCGCGCAGCGGCGGACTGTCGGGCCGTT
>CALLZQ010000746.1 GCA_937858255.1 uncultured Tabrizicola sp. | reverse complement strand
CAGGTCCGCGGGGCGGTCGCCGCGCAGGCAGCGCGCGGCGGCGGGCAGGGGGGCGTTTTGCGGATCGGGCGGGGTCATGCCGCAGCCCTAAGCCATCGTGTCCCGGCGCGAAAGGGGGCTTGGCCCTAGTCGCGCAACTCCTCGACCTGAAAATCGCGCAGGATATGACGCGAGCGGGCGAACCAGTCGCTGTCGCGGGTGCGAATCTGATGGGCATCAAAGGCGGCGCGGTCACGAAAGCTCTCACGCACCTCGAACCGCAGCGGATCTTCGGTATCGGCAATCTCAAAGCTGAGGCAGCCGGGTTCGGCAAGGGTCAGGCGGATATGCTCACCCCGATGGGCCAGAACCACCGCGCGCTCTGCCTCATCCATGCAGATCAGATAACCCCGCAGACGCACCATCACATCACCCCCGGCCTTTCCCGGTCATTCCAGTTCAATCGTTCCCGGCGGTTTTGAGGTGCAATCGTAGAACACCCGGTTCACGCCCTGCACCTCATTGATGATGCGGGTCGCTGTCTCGCCCAGAAACTCATGGGTAAAGGGATAGTAATCCGCCGTCATCCCATCGACCGAGGTCACCGCCCGCAGCGAGACGGCGTAATCATAGGTGCGCCCGTCGCCCATCACGCCCACGGTCCGCATCGGCAGGATCGCGGCAAAGGCCTGCCAGATCTCGTCATAAAGGCCATGGTTGCGGATCTGGACGGTATAGACCGCATCGGCGCGGCGCAGGATCTCGAGCTTTTCGCGGGTGATTTCACCGGGGCAGCGGATCGCCAGACCCGGGCCGGGGAAGGGGTGGCGGCCGATAAAGCTGTCGGGCAGACCCAGTTCGCGGCCAAGCGCGCGGACCTCGTCCTTGAACAGTTCGCGCAGCGGCTCGACCAGTTTCAGCCCCATCTTTTCCGGCAAGCCGCCTACGTTGTGGTGCGATTTGATCGTGACCGAGGGCCCGCCGCTGAACGAGACGCTCTCGATTACATCGGGATAGAGCGTGCCCTGGGCCAGAAACTCGGCGCCCTCGATCTGGTTGGCGTATTTCTGGAACACCTCGATGAACAGCCGGCCAATGGTCTTGCGCTTGACCTCGGGATCGGAAACCCCCTCAAGCTGGCCAAGGAACAACTCGCTCTCATCGGCATGGATGAGGTTGAGGTTGTAATTCTCGCGGAACATCCGCACGACCTGTTCGGCCTCTCCCAGCCGCAAGAGGCCGTGATCGACGAACACACAGGTGAGCTGATCGCCAATTGCCTCGTGCAACAGAATGCCGGTCACGGAACTGTCAACACCACCCGAGAGTGCGCAGATGACCTTTTTGTTGCCCACCTGCGCGCGGATCTTTTCGATCATCTCGGCGCGATAGGCGCCCATGGTCCAGTCGCCCTTGAACCCGGCCAGCCGCACGAAGTTTTCGTAAAGTTTCGCGCCGCGCGGGGTGTGATGCACCTCGGGGTGGAACTGCACGGCATAGAAGCTGCGCGCCACATCGGCGGTGATGGCAAAGGGCGCGTTGGGCGA
>CALLZQ010000745.1 GCA_937858255.1 uncultured Tabrizicola sp. | reverse complement strand
TTCCGGGCTGCGCCGGCCCCCCGGCCCCCCCCGGCCGCCCCGCGGGGGGGGGGTTGCGGTTCCCGGGGTTGGGGGGTGGGCCCGCCATAAACCGCCGCCTCGGTTGCCGCGCCGATACCACCCTCGGGGCTGGTGGTCCGGCCAAAGGTCACAACCCCGGTTGCGGCAATCCGCTGAAAGATCGCGCTGTCGCGGCCATATCGGGTGTTGGCCAAGAGGCGCGAGCCATTGTGCGAAGGGAAATCCACCGCCTCGCAGCCCAAATCCTTGAGCAGGAACGGCAGCCCCCGGAACGGCCCCCGGGGCAGGCCGCGCGCAATGGCGGCGCGCGCCGCCGCCTCTTGGATCAGCACGACGGCATTAAGGCGCGGGTTCAGCCGGGCGACGCTTTCCAGCGCCTGATCCAGCAGCTCCTCGGGCGAAACGTCGCCCGCGGCGACCCGCGCGGCAAGATCGGTGGCATCGCGGCAATCATAGCGGGTCAGCATGGCGGCTCCTCATGAGGGCGACACAATTTGATCAAAGCTAGCGAGCCGGGCGCCCCCTTGGCAAGTCCCGGCTTGGTTTTGCCTCGGCATCACGGTTTGACATGATGGCGGAACCGGCGGCTGCCGGGGCGCGTTCGCCTTGGGATCAGCCCGCCATGGGCTGAAAAGATACCATGAAAGGAAGCACCATGTCCGAAGCTCTGAAAACCGTGCCCAAGGCCGACCGGGTCGAAACCGGGGTCGAGCATGTGCCGGCCATTGTTGCCGGGCTGAATGAGGCGGTGGCCGATACCTATTGCCTGCTGTTCAAGACCCATGCCTATCACTGGAATGTCGAGGGACCGCTGTTCCACTCGATCCATGTGCTGACCGAGGCGCAATATGGCAATCTTTTCGCGGCGGCGGATGCGCTGGCCGAACGGATCCGCGCGCTGGGGCATCTGGCGCCGGCCAAACTGTCGTCAATCACCAAGGCAAGCTGCGTGTCCGACAAGGCAAAGCTGCCCTCGGCACAGGAGATGGTCGAGGATCTGGCCAGCGACCATGAGGCGATTGCCCGCCGGATGCGCAAGGCCATCGAGGCCGCCGAAAAGGGCAATGACCCGGTGACGGCCGATCTGCTGACCTCTCGCTGCGCCTTTCATGAAAAAGCGGCCTGGATGCTGCGCGCCACCGCAAAATGACAGGCCGTCCTATCGGCGTGGAAAAGGGGCCTTGGATGGCCCCTTTTTTGTTCCCGCGATTTGTCGTCGCCTGACGGGGAATCCCGGTCTTTGGCATGGCAAAAGCCCCGATACCGCAGGGTATCGGGGCCGGTCTTGGCAGAGGTGAACCGCTTATTTCAGGCGGGTCACGACGCCATCGGCAAAGGCCTGTACCAGCGCCGCATAATATTCCGGCGTATCGGTAAAAGCGCCTTGCAGCGGCGTGCCGTCAGCCCCATAGGCCTGCGCGGCCTTGGCGCTGATCGTCAGTTCATAGGCATCGAACTTGGCGTTGTCGGTGTCATTCACGATATTGACCTGACCGACCAGAACCGCGTCTTCCAGACCCAGCGCCGACTGGAACGAATTGGCCAGCGACACTTCGTTCACGTCGACCTTGATTTCCGAGCCTTCGTCGCCCAGACGGTCCACCAGACGGGCGGCAATCGCCGCCTCGAGGTCGGCGGGCAGGTTGGCCCAATAGGTTGCGGCCTTGGCATTCTCGATCGCGGTCAGATCGGCGGTCACGTCGATATCCTTGATCGGGGTCATGTCGGCCAGCGCCGCACCGGCCACCAGCGAAGCCGCGGCAGCGGTCATCATCATCTTGCGAAACATTTGGTTATCCTTCCAACAGGGATGGCCGCGACTTATGCGGCCTGTGAGAAGAAAACGCCTGACATTCCAAATGGTTCCAATGAAAAAGCCCGCCTTGCGGCGGGCCATGTTTTCCGGGGGCAACCGCGCCCCCGGGCTGCGAAGGGAGGCGGGCGGTCAGGCGCGCAACGTCTCGGTCGAGGCAAAGAACATCGCCTGGCTGACGGCGGAACGCACCTGCTCTTCGGTGAAGGGCTTGGTGATCAGGAAAGCCGGCTCGGGCCGCTCGCCCGTCAGCAGACGTTCAGGGAAGGCGGTGATGAAGATCACCGGCACATCGCCCATATCGGCGAGGATCTCGTTAACCGCGTCGATGCCCGAGGAATTGTCGGCAAGCTGAATGTCCGACAGGATCAGATCGGGGCGTTCCTTCTTGGCCAGCGCAATTGCCGCGTCGCGGGTCCGGGCCACGCCCGTCACCTGATGGCCGATGCTGGTAACGATATCGACGATATCCATGGCAATAATCGCCTCATCCTCGATCACCATGACCTTACCCGTCACCGAGGCCTCCATCTCGCGGTTGGCGGTGCTGATCAGGCTGGCCACTTCGTCGCGGTCCGTCTGCATGATCGCGGCAATCTCGGCCTGTTCAAAGCCTTCGATCGCATGCAACAGCAATGCCTCGCGCGAATTCGGCGTCAGCCGCGCCATATGCAGCCCCGCGCCCCGCGCCAGTGGGTCATCGGCCTCTTCTGTCGGGGCGCCGGCGCTGGCCCAGACAAGGTGAAAGGCGTGAAACAGCCCAACCTTGGGGGTAATGGCCGCCTCCAGCACCGAGGGATCGACCAGAATGCTTTCCAGCGTGGCCGCGGCATAGCTGTCACCGGTGGATTGTTTGCCGGTCAGCGCGCGCGCATAGCGCCGCAGATAGGGCAGCTCACGCGCTACCGCCTGACTGAGGTCGAGGGTTTCGGTCGATGACATGTGTTTTTTTCTCCCAGCGCAGGTTTTTCTTGGAACTAAACGACTATCGCAACGTTTGGTTCCGTGAAAGTAATGGGACATCGCAAAAAATGACCACGAAAACAGATATGGCCGAAAACCCGCCAAAGTCGAGCTTGCGCAAGGACATTGATGAAAACCTCAAGCGGGTTTTCCAGGATGCGCTACAGGAAGAAGTGCCGGATCGTTTCAAGCAATTGCTGGAGCAGCTTCGCGCCAAGGAGGGCAAGAAGTGACCTCTTTTGCCGATCCCCGGGACGAACTGGCCGTCCATATCCCGTCGCTGCGGGCTTTTGCCATTTCGCTGACGCGCAACGTGGCCGAGGCGGATGATCTGGTTCAGGACACCATCCTCAAGGGTTGGTCGAATATCGAGAAATATACCATCGGCACCGACATGCGGGCCTGGTTGTTCACCATTCTGCGCAACACCTTCTTTTCCGCCCGCCGCAAGACCCGGCGCGAGGTGGCAGATCCCGATGGCATTCACGCCGGCAGCCTGTTTGAAAAGCCGGCCCATGACGGTCGGCTGGCCTTTACCGATTTTCAGCGCGCGTTTGACCGGCTGAGTGCCGAACATCGCGAGGTGCTGATTCTGGTCGGCGCCAACGGTTACTCCTATGAAGAGGCTGCCGAGATGATGGGGGTTGCCACCGGCACCGCCAAAAGCCGCGCCAACCGCGCCCGTGCCCGCCTGTGCGAACTCTTGGGGATGGAAGCGGGTGAAGATTTCCTGTCCGGCCATTCCGGGGCGACATTGGCGGTCATGGGGCGCTCCGGCATTCAGGCGGCGTAACGGTGGCCAAGGGGCGTGGCATTCGGCTGCGGGGTCTGGGGTTTCGCCTGATGATCCTGATGGGGGCGGCACTCTTGCCGCTCGCCATTCTCAGCTATGTGCAGACCCTTGCCGCCGAAAGCGTTGCCGAAAGCCGGGCAAGAGCCGCTATTCTGGGTGAGACGCTGCTGGCGGCCTCGCCGCAGATTGATCTGCTGATGCAGGCGACCGGCACCGTGCAGACGCTGGCCTCGACCCTGCCGCAAGTGGCGGGGGATGTCGATGCCTGCACCCCCTTTGCCCGCGGCGCCGCCGGGGCGGCGGGGGGGTATTTCTCTTCCGGCGCCTTCCCCCCGCGGGAGGGAAATATCGAATGGACGCCCGCCGATGAAGCCTATGACATGGCTGGCAGCCCCTGGCTGGCGGAAATGCTGGCCGATCCCGAATTGCGGCTGACCGTCAACCGCAACGGGCCGATTTCCGGCACCTCGATCCTCAACCTCTCGGCGCCGGTCTTTGGCCCGGATCAGCGGCTGATCGGTTTTGCTTCGGTCTCGATGGCACATAGCGCGATTGCGGCGCGGTCGGGGGTGCCGCGACCGGGCGGGGATGCGCCCTTGGTTCTCTTGACCTTCGACGATGAGGGCGAGGGGTTGACCTCATCGGTCGGCATGGATGCGGCGCCGCAAAAAGTGCCCGTAAGCCGGCCTTTGGCCGGCTTTGTCGGCCTGTCGGGCAGCAGTTTCATTGATACCGCCGTCTCAGGTCAGCGGCGGGCATTTGCGGTCGTGCCGCTGTCGCCGGGCAAGCTGTATCTTTTGGGATCCTGGCCGGCGGACCGGCTTGAAGAGGGCGGGCTGGCGGCGGGATTGCCGTCCTTGACCTTTCCGCTGCTGATGTGGGCATCCAGCCTGCTGGTGGCCTGGCTGGCAGCAGAAAGCCAGGTGCTGCGCCATGTCCGGGCCTTGCGCGACAGCATCACCGCCTTTGCTGGCGGTAATCGGCGCGTGCCGCGTCTGGACAATGATGCCGCCGCGCTGGAAATCCGCGAGGCGGGCGACGCCTATGAGCAGATGACCGAGGCGATCCTGCACAATGAGGCGCAGCTTGAAAACACCATCCATCAGAAAGAGGTGCTGCTGCGTGAACTGCATCATCGGGTCAAGAACAACCTGCAACTGATCGCCTCGATCCTGAACATGCAGTTGCGCGGCACCACCTCGCCTGAAACCCAGGCGGCGATGAAGAGCGTGCAAGAGCGTGTCGTCGGGCTGGCCACCATTCACCGCGAACTCTACCAGACCTCTGGCCTGGCAGATATTCGCGCCGATGAACTGCTGCCGCGTATCAGCCGCCACATCCTGCGGATCGGCTCGGCGCCCGAGCGGCGTCTGGCGCTCGACCTCGATATTGAGGATATTCGCCTGACCCCGGATCAGGCGGTGCCGCTGGCGCTGTTCCTGACCGAAGGCGTGACCAATGCGCTGAAACATATCTGGCAGGCCGATGAAGCCGGGGCACGGATTGCGGTTCAGTTTGAACGTCTGCCCGAGGGGATGGCGCTGCTGACCCTGCGCAACACGGTGCTGGAATCCGCCCGGTCCGAGGATCTGGCGCTCGATTCTCTTTCGGATGGCTTTGGTATCAAGCTGCTCTCGGCCTTTGCCCTGCAACTCGATGGTGAGATGACACGGCGGCGCGTCGGGCGCGATTTCGTGCTGCGGCTGAGTTTCCCGTTGCAGGCGCTGCATCAGGGTGAACATCGCGTCGCCCCGTCGCCACAGGAAGACTAGCGCCTGCTGGCCCGGCCTGTCTGCGAGCTGGCCCGAGATCCCAAGCGACGCAAATTTTTCGTCAAAAATCGGCGAACGGGGGAACCGGCAGGGGATCACGGCGTTCTGTTTATATCGGCGCAGCAGCGCCATTCAGACAAAGGAGTTTCCCATGCTTGGTTGGGCTTTGACGTTCCTCGTGGTGGCACTGATCGCTGCGGCTCTTGGTTTCGGCGGTATTGCCGGGGCTTCGGCCTCGATCGCACAGGTGCTGTTCTTCGTGTTCCTGATCCTGTTCGTGGTCGCCATGGTGGCGCGCGCGGTCAAGGGACGCCCGCCGGTCTGATCGACCGCACATCCCGCATCAACAGAAAAGGCCGCTCAGAAGTGAGCGGCCTTTTCTATCGGGGACATGGGCTATTCCTCTTCCACATCCATGTCTTGCAGCGGGAAGCTCAGCTCGGCGACAGTGCCGCCCTGATTGCGGAAACTCAGTACGCCTTCAAGCTGCTCGGTGAACTGATAGGCAACCCGCAGGCCCAGACTGCGCGACCGTTCGGGCTGAAACCCCTCGGGCAGGCCCGGGCCATCATCACAGACCCGCAGGAAAGCCCGATCTTCGGCATGCCCGATCTCGATGCGGATGGTGGTGCGCCGACCCTCGACCAGCGCGTGTTCCATGGCATTCGATACCAGTTCGACCGCGATCAGCGCCACCGGCGTCGCCTGATCGCCGCTGACCACCAGGGGCATGGCCTCGACCTGCAATTCGACCCGGTCGCTGGCATCGTTCGAGGCGGTCACTTCGGGCAAGATGGCCTTGAGCAACTGGCCGATATCGGTCGTCTGGCGCTTGGGGTTATGCAACTGGCGCTGGATGGTCGAGACGACACGCAGCCGCGACGACGCCGTTTGCAGCGCCGCCCGCGCCGCCGGATCGCTGACATTGCGCTGCTGCATCTTGATCAGCGAACCGATGACCTGAAGGTTGTTCGAGACGCGGTGCTGCAATTCATGGAACATCGTCTTGTTCTGCTGTGCCAGCCGGTCGGAATGCCGCCGCTCGTTGTCCAGCTTGAGCAAGGCAAGCCGCATCATATGGATCAGGGCCAGATCCGTGGCGCAGATAAACACATAAAACACCAGCGCCAGAACCGCCGGGCCACTCAGCCGCCAAGAGTGGGTCGGAGCCAGAAAGTAATACCATGAGGCCAGCCCGCACAGCACCGCCACCGCCACACCGGCGCGGGTCGAGACAAAGAACCCGGTCAGGATCACCGCCGGAAAGAAGGTCAGATAGGGAAAGCCCGGGGGCAGGCTGCCCTCCAGTTCGTAGCGCAGCCCAAAGGCAATCACAAAGGCGATGAGGGTCAGCAGCAGTTCGATCGCAGGACTCATGCGTCGGGTGGCGATGCTGCGTAGTCTCTGCATTCTTTCTCCTTGAAGGCCAGACAGGCATATTTGCCTGCAATGTGCGCAAAGCCGGCGGATTATGCAAACTCCATCTGGTGTGATGATGGCGACTGTCGCGAAGTTTTTTCAAAATTGCGGGAACCATTTTTCGGGGCCTGCGTTTTCCTTGCAGATCGCGCTTTGATGTTCCCTTGGGTGCGCTTCACGCCGCTGGCCCTGTCCCTGAGCCAAGCGGTCTTAGACCGGATCGCTGTCCCCGCGATCCGGTCTTTTTTTATTGATCACAAAGCGTTGTGGGGAATTTCGGAACCGTGGGCAAGGGTGATGCGTTGTTTCTTCATCCCGGCGGCAGTGCCGCCTGATCGAAAAAAGGAGAGACCGATGAACTGGGATCAGATCGAAGGCAAGTGGAAACAGATCAAGGGTTCGGCCCAGCAGAAATGGGGCGAGATCACTGATGATGAGTGGGACCGCATCGAAGGCCGCCGCGAAGAGCTGGTCGGCCTGGTGCAGGAACGTTACGGCAAGGCCAAGGAAGAGGCCGAAACCGAGGTTGACGCCTGGATGGACAGCACCCGCTGATCACCACCGCCACAGAAAAAAAAGGCACCCCGCGGGGTGCCTTTTGCTTTGGTCTCAGGCGCCTTCGGGCAAGACCCGCACGGCCCCCTTGTCCGCCGAAGAGGCCAGCATCGCATAGGCGCGCAGCGCCGTGGACACTTTGCGCGGGCGGGCCTTGGCGGGCTTCCAGCCCTTCGCGTCCTGCTCGGCGCGGCGGGTGGCCATTTCGGCCTCGGAAATGCGCAGGTTGATGGTCCGCGCCGGAATGTCGATGTCGATCATGTCACCGTCACGCACCAGACCGATCGCACCGCCCGAGGCGGCTTCGGGGCTGGCATGGCCGATCGAAAGGCCCGAGGTGCCGCCCGAGAACCGGCCATCGGTCAACAGCGCGCAGACCTTGCCCAGCCCTTTCGACTTCAGATAGCTGGTCGGATACAGCATTTCCTGCATGCCCGGCCCACCCTTTGGCCCCTCGTACCGGATCACCACCACGTCGCCCGCCTTGACCTCATTGTTGAGGATGCCGGCCACGGCGTCATTCTGGCTTTCGTAGACTTTGGCGGGGCCGGAAAAGACAAAGATCGACTCGTCCACGCCGGCGGTTTTCACGATGCAGCCGTCGAGCGCGATATTGCCCTTCAGCACCGCCAGCCCGCCTTCCTTGGTAAAGGCATGTTCGGCCGAGCGGATCACGCCGGTCTTGCGGTCCAGATCCAGTTCGGCATAGCGCTTGGACTGGCTGAAGGCGGTGGCGGAACGGACATTGCCCGGTGCCGCCTTGAAGAAGTCGCGCACCGAGTCATGGTTGGTGCGGCTGATGTCCCAATGATCCAGCGCCGCGCCAATGGTGGGGCTGTGAACGGTCACGCAATCGCGGTGCAAAAGGCCCGCGTTGTCCAACTGGCCAAGGATCGCCATGATTCCGCCGGCACGGTGGACATCCTCCATATGCACGTCCTGCTTGGCCGGCGCGACCTTGCACAGGCAGGGCACACGGCGCGAAAGCTGGGCGCTGCCGTCCTGAGCGAAGTCGACCCCCCCTTCATCCGCGGC
>CALLZQ010000744.1 GCA_937858255.1 uncultured Tabrizicola sp. | reverse complement strand
CCCCCCCTTGGGGGCCGCCCCCCAACCCCATTTAAATGTCGTGGCCGGTAACGGCAGGTTCGGCGCATTGCATCACCCCCGCCACATCGCCATCGGTGATCAGCCGGATCGAGGCCCCGGTCGAGCGGATTTCGGCGATCAGATCCTCATGCCGGGGGCGTTCCAGCACGCAGACGGTGATGTTTTCGGTCGAAACCCCCTTGGCGGCGGCGAGGGCCGAGACGCGCTCGGAGGGGCTCATCGCCATGGTCACGGTGCCGGGTTTATACCCCGGGCCGATGGCCAGCTTTTCCATATAGACATCGGGGGCGTGCAGCAGGGTGCCGCGCGGCGCCATGGCAATGACGGTCAGCGCATTCGGCATATCCTTGGCGGTCAGCGTCGTGCCTTCCAGCGGATCGAGCGCGATATCCACCGCCGGGCCATTGCCGGTGCCGACCTCTTCGCCGATATAGAGCATCGGCGCCTCATCCCGCTCTCCCTCGCCGATCACCACCACGCCGGCGATGTCCAACAGGTTCAGCTGGTCGCGCATCGCGTTGACGGCGGCCTGATCGGCGGCCTTTTCATCACCGCGGCCGATCAGCCGGGCACTGGCCAAGGCCGCCGCTTCTGAAACGCGGGCAAGCCCCAGAGAAAGCAGACGGTCCTGAAAATCGGCGGCATTGGCCATGGTAAAATCCTTTGTAAAGCGCCATTTCGGCGGGCATAGCCTGCCAATGTAAGCCGGGCAAGTTCGGTAGCGCTAACGGTCGGCGCGTGACGTCGTGCGAATGCCATGCGAGGCTGGTTCGGGTGAGTCGGGAGGGCTGATGCGATCCGTCTGGTTGTGTGTGTGGATGCTGTCGGGGCAATGGGCTGCGGCGCAGGCGTTGCAGATCACCGAGGTGCCCTATGAAGACCTGATGGCGTTGAAGCCGGTGGTCGAGACTTTTGAGACCCACGCGCAAACGTCGGTCCGGGACGCGCTGAGGATTGAGCAGGCCCGGATCGGGCAGATGCTGTCGGGGCAGAGCTTGCAGATCCGCACGGGGCGCGGGCGGGACAGCCACTGGGTGCTGAAGGATCGCACCGCGACAGTGCCGCTTGCGCTGGCCACGGGCAGCGAAGCCCCGGTGGCCAAGGTGGTGTACGATGCCGCCTTTGGGCGTCAAGCGCTGGCCGGGATCGGGCCGGCGCAGACCGGGGCGGGCAACATGCGGCTCGGGACCGGGGTGGTGACGATCCTGTTTGACGAGCCGCAATGCCTGTTCGGGTTGCGGACATGGCTGGATGGCCGACAGGACAATCTGGTCATGCGCAGGCATCCAGAGGGCAACATGAACGTGATCTTCTGGAACGAAGCGGGCGAAGAGCTTGCGGAGTTCCGGCGCTTTCTGGACCAGGGAACCGTGGAAGCCGGCTATATCCAGTCGGCAGGCAGCTATCCCGAGATCCGCGCGGTGACGATCCAGAATCTCGACCCCGGGGGAATCGGGATCGACGAGATCCTCTATGCGCCGATGTGCCCGATGATTTTGTCCTGAGGGATCAGACTTCCTCGATGCGGATCGCCACCGGGGCGCCGACCAGGACGCCAGTCTGACCGAATTGGGCCATGGCATGAGCGATGTCGGCCGGGGCGGCCTTGTGCGTGACCAAGAGGACGGTGGCCTTGTCATCGGCCTCGCCGGGCTGGTTCAACTGGCGCATCTGGTCGATCGAGATCCCGGCCTCACCAATACAGGTGGCGATCTTGGCCAGGGCGCCGGGTTTGTCCAGCAGCGTCATGCGCAGGTAATAGGCGGCAGGCGTGGCCGATTTCGCGGCAATCGGCTCTTTCAGGCTGCTTGCCGGCTGACCAAAGGTCGAAATCCGCAGCCCGCGCGCCAGGTCGATGACATCGCCCATCACGGCACTGGCCGTCGGACCTTCGCCCGCGCCGGGGCCGCGCATCACGATCTGGCCGACGCTGTCGCCCTCCAGCACCACCATATTGGTGCCGCCCTGCAACTGGCCCAGCGGGCTTTCGGCGGGCACAAGGCAGGGGGTCATCCGCTGTTCCAGGCCCCGCCCGGTCAGTTGCGCCACGCCCAAGAGCTTGATGTGATAGCCCATGTCATCGGCCAGTTCGATATCCTCGATCGAGACATTGCCGATGCCTTCCAGTTCGACCTTGTCAAAGGCGACCTTGGTGCCAAAGGCGATGGAGGACAGCAGCGACAGCTTGTGCCCCGCGTCGATCCCCCCGACATCGAGGTTCGGATCGGCCTCCAGATAGCCCAGCTTGCGGGCCTCTGCGAAGACGGTCTCGTAGGTCAGGCCTTCGTTCTGCATCCGGGTCAGGATGTAGTTGCAGCTGCCGTTCATCACGCCCATGACGCGGGTAATCCGGTTGCCGGCCAGCCCCTCGGTCAGGGCCTTGATCACCGGGATGCCGCCGGCCACGGCGGCCTCGAACCGGATGACGCGGCCCTGTGCCTCGGCGGCCTCGGCCAAAGTCTGCCCGTGATGGGCCAAGAGCGCCTTGTTGGCGGTGACGACATCCTTGCCGGCGGCGATGGCGGCCTCGGTCGCGGCACGGGCCGGGCCTTCATGGCCACCCATCACCTCGACAAAGACATCGACATCGGCACGGGTCGCCAGCGCGACCGGATCCTCTTCCCAGGCATAGCCCGACAGATCGGCGTCGCGGTTCTTGCTGCGGTCGCGCGCCGAGACGGCGGTGATCACCACCGGGCGACCGGCCCGCGCGGCGATCAGATCGGCGTGGCGCTGCACGATCTTGACCACGCCGATGCCGACGGTCCCCAGACCGGCCAAACCGAGGCGGAGGGGCGGGGCGGGCGATGTCATGGGAAACTCCGTCGGGAATCTGTTGCCCCGCTCTTAGCCCGTCTCGCGGGCCAAGGCAACGCGGCTGGGCCGGTTACTGCCGTCCTATCACTGGCGCCGCAATGCCGCAGCGCGCGCCCGCAGCCGGGCCAGACGTGCATCGACCGGGGCGATGGCTGCCTGGGCGGTGCCAAGGCTGTCCGCTTCGGCGAGGATCGGCTCGACCGGGATCAGTTGCACCTCGGTTGCCAGCGTGGTGCGGCTGGCGGGGACGGCACCGGTCTGGGGCAGGGGGGCGCAGCCGGCGATCAGCAGGGCCGTGCCAAGACCCATGGCCACCCATTTGGCCCAACGCCGGTGCGCGGTGTTCAGGGCGAGGTGCCGCGTCAGGGTGGGGGAAGGGTCAGGCGGCATGGCGGGCAAATATCCGGCAGATCGAACACGGGCCAAGGTAGAGGCAAAGCCTTATCGGGGGCAAGGCCCCCCGGATCGGGGCCGACACGGCCCGACATCGCAACACATGGTCCGCGATCGGACGCTTTGACGCTCGACGCGCGGGAGAGGCTCGCCTATCTCTGACCGGGAAAGTGATCGGTCGGAGGGGACGATGGGCGAAGACACAGCGGCGCAGGCCGGGGCGGGCCCCGGGCAGGCGGCCTTTCGCGGCGAAGAGGTGCTGGCGCGCATGACGCCCTCGGCCCCGCGCCGGGTGGTGGGGGTGGCGCTCTTGGGCGGGCTGGGGCTGTTTCTGTTGGCGCTTGGCGTGGGGCCGGCCAGCGGGGCGCTGGGGCTGGTGCTGGCCCTTTTGGCGATTGGTGGCCTCTGCCTCTGGCTGTCCTGGCGATTGTGGGAGGCGACGGCGCTGGGGCTGGAACTCACGCCAGAGGTTTTGCGCGATACGCGGGGGCGTGTGCTGACGCGGGTGGCGGAAATCGCCTCGATCGAACGGGGCGCGCTGGCACTGAAACCGGCCGGCGGTTTCACCCTGATCACCCGTGGCGCCGGCCCGCGGGCCTGGGCGCCGGGGCTGTGGTGGCGGGCCGGTCGGCGTATCGGCGTCGGCGGTGTCACCCATCGCAATGAGGGGCGCTTTATGGCGGAAACCCTGGCCGGGCTGCTGGAAAAGCCCTGAGGCCAAATGAAAACGGCGCCCCTGCGGGCGCCGTTGTCGGTCTCAACAGGCGCGGCCTAGCCGCAATAGACGTTTTGCAGGCACAGATGCGGCACGAAGCGCGGGCGCGTTACGATGAACTGTTTGAACTCTTGCTCGCCCAGATACATGTAGAAGGCCGGCGTCTCGGCAAAGGCCGGTTTGAATTGCAGGTTCGCCTCGACAAGGATCACCGAGTCGCCATCCGCCATCATCGGGATGTGCTGGGCCAGCGGTTGCAGCGACTCAGTCGTCAGTTCCGGTATCTCGTTATAGGGCGAGCGCGACCACTCTACCTCAAACTGGTTGCGCACACCGCTGTAGGTCACCGAGGTGATGCGCATCTCGACCGGCAGGTTGTCGCCGGTCAGGTATTCCATCAGATTGTGCATCCCCTGAAAGAACTGGTCGTTCAACTCGCGCTTTTGCCGCGAGACCAGATCGGCCACCGTATAGGTCGCTTTCTGGGCAGTGTTCATCGCGTGATAGCCGTCCCAATAGGTGTAGATGCCAAAGATCGCGAACAGAAAGACCGGCAGCGTCAGGACGAATTCGACTGCCATGATCCCCTGTTCTTCGCGGCCAAAGCGGCGAAGAAGGCCAAGTCCCCGGTCGGTAATGGTTTTCAGCATGATATCCTCACCAGATCACGAGGGTTCGTTGACGAAGGCAGAGACGGCGGCGATGGCAAAGCCGCCCCGGCTGTCCGAGGGCAACAGGGCCGCAAAGCCAATGCCGGGGAACAGCGGGTCGACGATCACGCAGGCCCGGACCAGCATGACCTGGTTCTCGATGCCGCCGTTATACGTCACCGAGGGGCGGATCTCTTCATCGCGGTTGACGCATTGCACCGGGGTTGCGGGAACCACCCAGTTGTTGACCGGCTGAAGCTCAAGCAGGATCGAGCCGCGGCAATCCTTGATTAGCAGCGAGTTTTCGCAGATCCGGTCCTTGAGCCGGTCAGCGGTGGGGTCATCGAAATTGCCCAGCCGCAGGTCGCGCATCGCCACATCGACGGCGAATTCCAGCATGACCTGTTTGGACATGATCGAGCCGAGTTCCACCGCCCAGAGGAACAATCCGAACAGCATCGGGAAAAAGACGACGAATTCGACGGCAGCAATCCCGTTTTCGTCCCGGCGAAAGCGGCGCAGAGCCTGTGTGATGCGCTGGGTCATTGGGTCAACTTCAACTGGCTGATGTTCGAGGCGATGGCGCGGAAAACCGACTGGATTTCCAGACCATTGGCATCGAAATAGTGGCTGGTAGAGGTGGCGCAGGCTTCGATCTGCGCCGCACCGTTGGTCGGGGCCTCAAAGGCGATGCCATAGACGATCACATTATTGGCCCGGGCACGCGAGCAGACCGATTGCAACTGGTCGTTCATATCGGCAACCGGGGTCTTGGTGCGGAACATGTCCATGGTGCTGTTATAGACCGAGTTGCTGTTACCATAGGCGCGGGCATAAAGCTGGCGGGCAACCCAGGACATCCGCAGGTTGGCCCAGACCTGATCCCAGGTCTGACGCGGCGCGCGCGAGGCATCTGGCCAGGGCGCGTTGCGCCACTCGCTGCGGTGGGGCACCCAGTAATCGTAGCTCGTGCTCGAGCGGTCCAGATAGATCGAGTAATAGCCATCCGTGCCCCGGAAAATCGGCGAGGTTTCGGTCCGAAAGCCGTCGTTCAGCCGCTCTTCCGGGAAATGCTCGCCATCGGTCATCAGAACGAGGATCTTCAGCGCCTCGTCATCATCATAGGCATAGGGACGACCGGCGAATTGCGAGGCGTGCGGCCCTGCGCCACCATCTGCCCGATGATGTCGCGCGAACCGGGGTCCAGCAGTGTCATACCCCATTTCATGCCGGCATTGATCGAGGTGGCGCCGATGGCCTGAAGATTGTCGATATGCGATTGCAGCAGCGAGACATTGTTGGTCGGCGGCAGGATCACATTGTTCGAGTTGACCGGGCACCAGCGGTTGCCGGCATTCGGCGCTCCGCTCGAGGTCGAAACATAGCTGCTCGACGAGCTGATCGTCGAATAGGTATCGACATGTCCGGTGACTGGCAGTGCGGTATTGGTGGGCAGGCCAAGTCCCGAATAGACCGACTCTGGCAGGTCAAAGCAGTTGACGTTGTCAACATTGTGGTCGCCGATGCGGTTGGTGAACAGGTTCTGGAAGTACTGCGGCATGTTCACCTGCCCGTTATAGGGCACGATGGCGATCGAGATCCGGCCCTCGCCATCCGCGTTGATCACGGTCTGGACGAATTCGCGCGCGGCGGTCTTGAGATTTGACAGCTTGCTGCCCGACATCGAGCCCGACACGTCCAGCACCAGCACGATCTCGACATTGGTGATACGCTGCTCGGCGACGGAAAGCGCCTTGGCCTCCATCTCATCGACATAGCGTTTCATATAGAGGTTGAGGAAGATCGGGTTGGTTTCGGCTGTGGCCTCGACCCGCACGTTGCGGAAGTTCAGGCCATTCGTCACCACGACACTGCGCAGCTTTTCCCCCAGCCCCATCTTGGCGAAATAGTCGCGGGCGACCAGCTCGGGGTCGAGTTCCTGGGTGATCGAGGCGGCCGCCAGCGCCGAGCGGTCAGCGGTCTGCTGCAACTCGGTCCGTACCGTCTCAAAGCGCATCAGGTCGAAACCCATGCCGGCCAGCATCAGCATTGCCAGCATGATGGTAGTGGCGAAGAAGATGACATTGCCATCCTCATCTCTCAGGAAGCGTCCCCAGCGGCTGAAGGGGGGCTTGGCAGCAGTGACGTTCGCACGATCCATAGACTTATCCTCGATAGGCCGGATCCCCGCCCCCACGGCGACCCGGTCACAATTACGCTCGTCGAGGTAAACGTCCGAGCGCGGCAAAATTGTGGCGAATGCGGCTTCGGATAAGGCAATTGGACGCGATCCGAAACGATCCGCTGCATGCCATACTATTGTCTCTGATGCCGCGACATAAGCTGGCCAAACGGACGGGTGTTTGCGCCGGATGGTTAAGAAAGCGGCTCCAAAAGTCTGTAGCGATTCGCGGTTGGCCTGCCACAGGGGGCTAGCTTCCGGCTCGGATCACCGACCCGCGACCAAAGCGGCGATTGGTGCCGCCCCGGGGCGATCCTCGGTCTTTGGCGACATCAGGTGTCGCTCGTGGCGCAGGAATAACGGCCGGCTCTTGCTTATCTGCGGGCAAGCCGCTTTGATCGGGCGGCAAGGGAAGGACATCGCGCATGCGCTATAGCGGGCTAAGGGTCGTCGCCGAGGGTCTGTTCGGCAACCGGGGCTGGAAACCGGCCTGGCGCGATCCGGCGCCCAAGGCCGAATATGACGCGATCATTATCGGTGGCGGCGGCCATGGGCTGTCCACGGCCTATTACCTCGCCAAGAACCACGGGCTGACCAATATCGCTGTCTTGGAAAAAGGCTATCTGGGCAGCGGCAATATCGGGCGCAACACCACCATCGTCCGGGCCAACTACTTTCTGCCCGGCAATTCGGAATTCTACAGCCATTCGCTGAAACTCTGGGAAGGTCTGGAATCCGAGCTGAACTACAACGTGATGCATTCGCAGCGCGGGCTGATCAACCTGTTCCATTCCGATGGTCAGCGCGATGCCTTCGCCCGCCGCGGCAACGCCATGATCAATCAGGGCGATGATGCCGTCCTTCTGGACCGTGACGGCGTGCGCGAATTGCTGCCCTATCTCGATTTCGACAATACCCGATTCCCGGTCTATGGCGGTCTCTTGCACCCGCGCGGCGGCACCGCCCGCCATGATGCGGTGGCCTGGGGCTATGCCCGCGCCGCCGACAAGCGCGGCGTCGATCTGATCCAGAATTGCGAAGTCACCGGCATCGACATCGAAGGCGGCCGCGTCACCGGCGTGCAAACCACCCGCGGCGCCATCCGCGCCAAAAAGGTCGGCATCGTCGTCGCAGGCCGCTCCAGTCAGGTCGCGGCCATGGCCGGCCTGCGCCTGCCCATCGAAAGCCATATCCTGCAAGCCTTCGTCACCGAGGGGCTGAAGCCGGTGATCGACCATGTCATCAGCTTTGGCATGGGGCATTTCTACATCAGCCAGTCCGACAAGGGCGGCCTCGTCTTCGGCGGCGACCTTGATTTCTATGCCTCCTATGCCGCGCGCGGCAACCTTCCCATGGTCGAACATGTGATGGAGGCGGGCATGACCCTGATGCCGATGATCGGCCGCGCCCGCGTCCTGCGGTCCTGGGGCGGGATCATGGACATGTCGCCCGATGGCTCTCCCATCATCGACAAGACCCCGGTTCAGGGGCTCTATCTCGATTGCGGCTGGAACTACGGCGGCTTCAAGGCCGTCCCGGCCTCTGGCTGGTGCATGGCGCATCTGATGGCCTCCGATCAAA
>CALLZQ010000743.1 GCA_937858255.1 uncultured Tabrizicola sp. | reverse complement strand
TGAAACATCATGCCGATGTTGCGGTTATTGGGCTTTAGCCCCGTAACCTCTTGGCCGTCGATGGTGATGCTGCCCGAGGTCGGGGTCTCAAACCCCGCGACCATGCGCAGGACCGTGGTCTTGCCACAGCCCGAGGGGCCGAGCAGCGAGATGAACTCGCCCTTTTCGATGCCGAGGTTGAAATCCTTGACCACACGGTTCTGGCCAAAGGTCTTTTCCAGATGGCTGAGGCTGAGATAGGACATCAGGCCTTGGCCCTTTCATGTTTTGCAAGTCGCGTGACAAGCTGCATCAGGCCCATGCAGCCCCAGGTAATCGCAAAGGCGATCACGGCCAGCGCGGGCGGTTCATAGGCGCGGTTCGCGCCGAGGAGTTGCATATAGGGCCCAAAGGCCGGGCGGTTCAGCAGGGCCGCCATGGTGAACTCGCCCATCACGATGGCCAGCGTCAGAAAGGCCCCTGACAGCACGGCGACCATGACGTTGGGCAGGATCACCCGGGCGAGAATGGTGATCCAGCCGGCGCCGAGGCTTTGCGCGGCCTCGGTCAGTGTCGCCACATCAATCGTGCGCAAGCCCGTATCGACCGAGCGGTACATATAGGGCAGGGCCAGGGTGGTATAGCCCATGGTCAGCAGGAAATCGGTACCAAAGGCCGAGCCGGTCAGCGGCAAGAGGCTGGAGGTGTTGTAGAGGCGGATATAGCCGAACACCACGACGATGGCCGGGATGACCAGCGGCAAGAGGGTGATGAACTCGACAAAGGGGCGGGCCTGCGGCAGTTTCAGCCGCACCCAATAGGCGGTCGGCACCACCAGCAGCACGCACACCACGATGGTCGCGGCTGCCAGCGTCAGCGAATAGCCAAAGGTGGCCCAAAAGGTCGGGTCCTCAAACACCTTGCGATAGGCGTCAAAGGAATACTCCCCCCGCCGCATCTTGAGGCTGAATTCCGTCATCCCGACCAGTGGCAGCAGGAAATAGAGGCAGCCGAGGATCAGCGCCCCCCAAGCGAAAACCCTTGTCATTTCAGCCACCTCTCAGACCGGATGCGCAGCCAGATATAGAGGAAGTTGGCGCAGGCGGTGATCAGGATCATGCCAAAGGCCAAGGCATAGCCAAGGTTGGGGTTGCCCAGCACATCGCCCCGGATCTGCGCGAACAGTTTGATCGGCACGATGTTCAGTTGCGGCCCCGTCAGCGCGAAGGCCGTGGCTACGGCGCCAAAGGCATTGGCGAACAAAAGGGCGAATGTCCCCAGCAGCGAGGGGAACAGGATCGGCAGCGCCACCATGCGCCAGTATTGCGCGCCCGTGGCTCCCAGCACCGCCGCCGCCTCGCGCCATTCACGCTTTAGCCCGTCCAGCGCTGGGGTGATGATCAGGATCATCAGCGGGATCTGAAAGAACAGATAGGTGATCACCAGCCCCCAGAAGGACAAGAGGTTGAACCCCATGGCGCGCAGGTTGATGCCGAAATTGGTCTTGAGCCAGATCGTGATCAGGCCGACCGGACCCAGCGTCGCGATAAAGGCAAAAGCCAGCGGCACACCGGCAAAGTTCGAGGCGACCCCGGAAAAGGTCAGCAGCGGGCTGCGGATGCCCTTGGGCAGGCCGCCAAAGACCACTGCCGCTGCCATGGCAAAACCGACCGCCCCGCCCAGCAGGGCGGTGATCAGCGACAGCTTGATCGAGATCCAATAGGCGTTGCGGATCGAATCGGTGTTCAGATCCAGCATGTTTTGCAGGGTGAAACCGCCATCCGGCGACTGAAAGGCGCCGATGACGATCTTCATCGTCGGCAGGATCAGGAACAACAGCGCGAACAGCAGGAAGGGCAGCAGGCCCAGCCATTTCAGCGGCAGGCGCGGGCTGCGCCCTGTCGGGGGCTGGGGCATCGGCTTCCCTCTGGGCAATGGTTGGCGCGCGGGCCTTGCGGCCCCTGAATGGAAAGGCGCCCGCCCCGGCACTGCGGGGCGGGCGCGGGGATCCGGCCTTACTGGACGTTGGCGCCGACAGTGGCGTCCCAGCCCTCGACCACGGCGGCCTTGTTGGCATTCACCTGATCAATGGTCGGGAAGACCGCCTTTTCATAGGCGGCCGCCGGGGGCAGGGCATCCAGCAGTTCCTGCGGGATCTTGCCGGCAGCGGCCATCGCGTTAAAGCGGGCGGGGTGGCAATAGCCCTTCAGCCAGCCAAGCTGACCCTCATCGCTGTAGAGGTATTCCATCCACAGCTTCGCCGCATTCGGATGCGGGGCATAGGCGCTGATCGCCTGAACATAGACGCCCGCCAGAACACCGGTCGAGGGCACGACAATCTCAACCGGCGGGTTGCCGGCCAAGGCG
>CALLZQ010000742.1 GCA_937858255.1 uncultured Tabrizicola sp. | reverse complement strand
ACGGATTTTCCCCTGCGCAACCCTGCCTTCAATGTCCTACATCCGTTTCTGCAGCTTCCCCCGACTCAGTCCCATTCGCAAATCGGGCCCCCCATGGCGCAGCTGCGCCCGCCGCCGCAGGCTGGACGAGCCGACCACTGCCCCCTCGGGCAGATCGGCCAGCCGCGCCACATGCGGCGAGACAAAGGCATCGCGCACATCGGCGCGCGGCAGATAGCAGTTCAGGATCAGCCCCTCGGGCTGCTCCGTCGGCATGTCCTTCATCGAATGCACGGCGATATCAATGCCGCCATCCAAGAGCGCCTCTTCGATCTCACGCGTGAACAGGCCCTTGCCGCCGATTTCCTTCAGCGCCTTGTCAAGGATCTGGTCGCCCGTGACCTTGATCACCACGATCTCGAACGCCGCCTCGGGCAGGTCAAAGGCCGCCATCAGGCTGCGCCGCCCCTCATGCGCCTGCCAGAGCGCAAGCGGCGAGCCGCGGGTTCCGATCCGAAGGGGCGCGTCGGGAGTAGGGAGCTGCTTCATCATGCCCCAAGGCATACAGCCCCCCCAAGGGGGTGACAACACTTGACAATGCCCGCCCTGCGTCCGACCCATGCGACACAAAGGAGCAAGCCGATGACCAAAACGATCCTGCGCGCCTTGGCGGGCGAAACCCTACCGACGCCCCCGATCTGGATGATGCGGCAGGCGGGCCGCTATCTGCCGGAATACCGGGCGACGCGCGCGCAGGCCGGGGATTTCCTGTCGCTCTGCTATAACCCCGAACTGGCCGCCGAGGTGACGCTGCAACCCATTCGTCGCTATGGTTTTGACGCGGCGATCCTCTTTGCCGATATCCTGCTCTTGCCGCAGGCGCTGGGGCCAAAGCTGTGGTTCGAGACCGGCGAAGGCCCGCGGATGGAGACGACGACCACCGCCGAACAGGTGGCGGCGCTGCGCCCCACCTCGGCCATTCACGACACGCTCTCACCCATCTATGAAACGGTGCGCATCCTCTCGCGCGAACTGCCGCGCGACACCACGCTGATCGGTTTTGCCGGCGCGCCGTGGACGGTGGCCACCTATATGATCGCCGGGCGCGGCACCAAGGATCAGGCGCCCGCCCATGCGCTGAAAGATCAGGACCGCACCACCTTTGCCGCGCTGATCGACCGCATTACCGAGGCGACGGTCGAATACCTGTCGGCACAGGTTCAGGCGGGGGCAGAGGAGGTCAAGCTGTTCGATAGCTGGGCCGGGTCGCTGAAAGGGCAGGATTTTCAGGATTTTGCCGTGAAACCCACGGCGCGGATCATCGCGGCGCTGAAGGCGCGCCACCCCGGCCTGCCGATCATCGCCTTCCCGCGTGAGGCGGGGAATGGCTACATCGGCTTTGCCGCCAAGACCGGCGCCGATTGCGTGGCCATCGACAATTCGGTGACCCCGGAATGGGCGGGCGAACATGTGCAGGTCTCGGGCTGCGTTCAGGGCAATCTCTCGCCCACCCATATGGTGACGGGCGGGCAGGACCTGATCGACGCCACCCGCCGGGTCGTCAACGCCTTCCGGGGCGGCCCGCATATCTTCAACCTCGGCCATGGCATCACCCCCGATGCCGACCCCGAGAATGTGGCCCTGATGATCAAAACGGTGCGCGAGGGCTGAACCCGCGGATCAGCCCGGCGGGAAGGAATAGGTCAGTCCCGCCCGCGCCCCCACCGCCTCATGCCCCTCGGACCGGATCAAGACATCGCCGACGGCCAGAACCCGCCCCAGTTTCAACAGCCGCGCCTCGGCGATCAGGTCACGCCCGGCCTCGGGCTTGCGCATGAAGTCGATAGCGCAGTTGGTGGTGACGGCCAGCGCCACCGGCCCGATCCGCGACAGAATCGCCAGATAGATCGCCACATCCGCCAGCGCGAACATCGACGGGCCAGAGACGGTGCCGCCGGGCCGCAAATGCCGTTCGGCCACCCGCAGGCGCACCTGCACACCATCTGAATCGACAGCCTCTACCACGAAGTCATCGGAAACCTGCCCGAAGTCGCTGGCCAGAAAGGCCTGCAATTCTGCCGCATCCATCCTGATCGTCACGCTTTGCCTCTTTCGCTTTGCTGGCCTAAGGTTCACCGCAAACCGAGGAGGATGCAATGACCGAGGACCTGTTGCTGCGCGAAGATCGCGGCGCCATCGCCACGCTAACCATGAATGACCCGGCGCGGCTGAACGCGCTGTCGGATGCGATGATCGCGGCGCTTTCGGCGGCCTTTGACCGGCTGGCGGATGCGCCAGAGGTCAAGGTGGTGATCCTGCGCGGCGCGGGCCGGGCCTTTTGCGCGGGCCACGACCTGCGTGAGATGCAGGCCGCCCGGCAGGCGCCCGATGGCGGGGCTGCGGCCTTCAAGGACCTGTTTGATCGCTGCGCCGCGATGATGCAGCGCATCCCCGCCCTGCCCCAGCCGGTGATTGCCGAGGTACATGGCATCGCCACCGCCGCCGGCTGCCAGCTTGTCGCCTCTTGCGACATGGCCGTGGCCGCCGAGGGCACACGCTTTGGTGTCAACGGGGTGAATATCGGCCTTTTCTGTTCCACCCCCATGGTTGCCCTGACCCGCAAGGTCGCGCCCGGCCTCGCCTTTGAGATGCTGACCACCGGCGAATTCATCGATCCCGCCCGCGCGCGTGAGGGTGGTCTTATCAACCGCATCGCCCCGCCCGAGGGGCTGGAGGCGGCGACCCGCGCCCTCGCCGAAACCGTCGCCGGGAAACTGGGCGCGGCGGTCAAGATCGGCAAGCGCGCCTTTTACGACCAGAGGGGCCTGCCACTGGGAGAGGCCTATGCCCATGCAGGCAGGGTGATGGTCGAAAACATGCTCTACCGCGACACCAATGAGGGGATCTGCGCCTTCCTCGAAAAGCGCAAACCCGATTGGTCGCAGAGCTGACCGCGCCTTACAGCCGGTAGATCGCCGCGAATTTCGCGTCGAGGTAATCGAGGAGCGGCGCCTCGGTCGGTTCAAACCCGCAGGCCCGCGCCACCACCTCACGCGGCTCATAAAGCCCGCCGTGGCGTTGCAGGTTCTCGCGCAGCCACGCGGTTGCCGGGCGGGCATCGCCCTTGGCCAAGGCCGCCTCATACTCCGGCACCGCTTGCTGGAGAGCCTGCATCAGGCAGCCCGCATAGACATTGCCCAGCGTATAGGTCGGGAAATAGCCAAACAGCCCCGCCGACCAATGCACATCCTGCAAGACGCCATGGCGCGGCCGGTCCACCGCCACCCCGAAATCGGCAAGGAAGCGGTCATTCCACGCCGCCTCCAGATCGCCCACCGCCAGATCGCCAGAAATCAGCGCCCGTTCGATGTCAAAGCGCATCATGATATGCAGGTTGTACTGCACCTCATCCGACTCGGTCCGGATATAGCCGGGCTGAACCCGGTTGACCGCCCTGTAGAACGCCTCGGCATCGGGCAGGTTCAGGGGGCCGAACTGTTCCACCATCTGTCCATACAGCCAGCCGGTAAAGGCGCGGCTGCGGCCAAGCTGGTTTTCGTAAATCCGGCTCTGGCTCTCATGCACGCCCATCGACACGCCCGCCCCAAGGGGCGTCAGCCGATAGGCCGGATCAATCCCCAGTTCATAACAGGAATGCCCGACCTCATGGATGGTCGAGTAGAAACAGTTAAACGGTTCGCTCTCCACCACCCGCGTGGTGATGCGGCTGTCATCGCCACCACCCGAGCTAAAGGGATGCACGGCCAGATCGATCCGGCCCCGGCTCCAGTCATAGCCAAAGGCATCGGCCAGCCGCCGCGCCATCGCCATCTGCGCCTCTTGCGGAAAATGACCGGTCAGCGCCTGAGGCTGATCGGCGGCACCCAAGACGCGGGCGCGCAGATCGACCAGACGCGGGCGCATCCGGTCAAACATCGCGCCGATGCTCTCGGCCGTTGCGCCGGGTTCGTAATCATCGAGCAGCGCGTTATAGCGGCTGCGGCCATTGGCAAGGCAATCGGCCTCTTCCTGCCGCAGCGCGATCACTTCGGCCAGAACCGGCAGGAAACCGGCGACATCCTCACGCGCGCGGGCGTCGATCCAGATGCCCTGCGCCTTGCTGGTCACACGCGCCAGTTCCTGCGCCAGCCGCGCCGGCACCCGCATCATCCGCTGATGGCTGCGGCGGATGTGGCGCAGTTGCGCCGCGGCCACCGGGTCTGACGCGCCGGCATTCTCGGCATCCGCGCGGGCCAGCCAGTCGGCAATGCGCGGAT
>CALLZQ010000741.1 GCA_937858255.1 uncultured Tabrizicola sp. | reverse complement strand
CCCCCCCCCCGCAACCGGGCCGCCCTTTTGCGCCGGAGGCCGCACCTGACGCGCCGCCCGCCCGTCCCTGCGCCCAGGCCGGGGCGGCCCCACCCCGCCGTTCTGTCGCATTTCGAGGCCGAGGCGCCGAGTGACGACCGCATCAAGGCCCGCATCAGCGATGCCGTGCGGGCGCGCACCCGTCAACCGCTGGACGGTCTGAACCCGATCAGCGCCGCCGTGCAGGCCCGGCGCGAGCCGCCGGTGGTGGCGCCCCCGCGTGCCGAACCACGGCTTTCCGCCCCGCCGCGACCGCGCGGCCCGCAGCCGCTGATCGCCGATACCACGCGCCGCCCGGTGCCGGTGCCCGCGCCCTCGCTGCCGGCCGAGCCGCCGCTGACCGCCGCCTTGACCGCCGCCGCAGAAACGCTGCGCGGCCTGCCCGCCGCGGCATCCCCTGTGGACAACCTCTTTGCCCCGGCCCCACGGCCCGTCAATCCGCAGGAACCGCCGCTGGATGCCTATGAGGCCGAGGCCGACTGGCTGCCCGATACAGGCTATGACCCCTCGTGGGAACCCGCCGCCTATGCCCCCGAGGTCGACGGCTGGGACGATCCCCGCCACCCCGCACCGCAAGGCTTTGACGATTTCGACGCCGATTCCGAGGCCGAGGCCGAGATCTACGCCGCCCCGGCCCCGCGCCTGTCGGCCCCCCGCGTCGCCCCGGTGATCGAGACCCGCAAGGCCGTGGTCCAGCACGCGCCCAAAAAGCCGCTCACACCCTCGCGTCAGGCCATTGCCGAGGCTCAGCCCCGCCTGAAATTCGATGAGGCGGTCAGCCAGCCCTACGAACTCCCGCCGCTTTCGCTGCTCGCCTCGCCCGCGACGGTGATCCGCCACCAGCTTTCCGACGAGGCGCTGGAGGAAAATGCCCGGATGCTGGAAAGCGTCCTCGACGATTACGGCGTCAAGGGTGAGATCGTCTCGGTCCGCCCCGGCCCCGTCGTCACCATGTACGAACTGGAACCGGCCCCGGGGCTCAAGGCCAGCCGCGTGATCGGCCTTGCCGACGACATCGCCCGCTCGATGTCGGCGCTTTCCGCCCGTGTCTCGACCGTGCCGGGCCGCAGCGTCATCGGCATCGAACTGCCCAATGCCACCCGCGAAAAGGTGGTCCTGCGCGAAATCCTCGCCGCCCGCGACTTTGGCGACAGCGCCATGCGCCTGCCGCTCGCCCTTGGCAAGGATATTGGCGGCGACCCGATCATCGCCAATCTGGCCAAGATGCCCCACCTGCTGATCGCCGGCACCACCGGCTCGGGCAAATCCGTCGCCATCAACACCATGATCCTGTCGCTCCTCTACAAGCTGACGCCCGAGGAATGCCGCCTGATCATGATCGACCCGAAAATGCTGGAACTCTCCGTCTATGACGGCATCCCGCATCTGCTCTCGCCCGTTGTGACCGACCCGAAAAAGGCCGTCGTCGCCCTGAAATGGGTCGTGGGCGAGATGGAGGAACGCTATCGCAAGATGT
>CALLZQ010000740.1 GCA_937858255.1 uncultured Tabrizicola sp. | reverse complement strand
TCGATCAGCACCACGTCAAAGCCAGCCGCCTCGCACAGCGCCACGGCCTCCCGCGTGCGGCGGGCGACACCGCCCATCTGTGCCTGACTGGGTGAGGGGCGGATAAAGGCCGCCGGATCGCGGCTGAGGCGTTCCATCCGGGTCTTGTCGCCAAGGATTGAGCCGCCGGACCGGGCAGAAGAGGGGTCGACGGCCAGCACCGCCACCCGCATCCCCAGCGCCACCAATTGCATGCCGAACGCCTCGATAAAGGTCGACTTGCCGACCCCGGGCGTGCCCGACAGGCCGATGCGCAGCGCCTGACGGCCCGAGGCGCGGGCGGCCGCCACCAGATCCACCGCCTTGGCGCGATGGTCGGGCCGGGCGCTTTCAACCAGCGTGATGGCGCGGGCCAAGGCCCGCCTGTCACCGGCGATCACCCCTTGGGCAAGCTCCATAGCATCCATGCGGCGCCTCCTTCGCATCGGCAAATTGGCGCGTGCCTCTGCCGTGGTCCTGTGGTCAACTGACCCTACATGACGTATTCGGCGCGGTGATGCCAGCCGCAGGCCGCCCGACCCATTGCCGCAGGACATGCTTTGAACCGCAGGACCCTTGTGATGACGCTATTTCACTTTGCCCGCCCGCTGGCGCTGACAATTCTGCTTGCCGCCCTTGCGCTGCCCGCGCCGCTGCGCGCCGAAGGGGCCGAGACGATGCGCTTTACCGCCTCGGTTCTGGGCCTGACGGCCGGGCGGATGACGATGTCGGTCAATCGCAAGGGCCGCGCCTATGCGGTCACGTCGCAAACCGCTTCGGCGGGGCTGGCGGGGCTGTTCCAGTCCTTTACCGTTACCAATCGGGTGCGCGGTGTGGAAAGCGGCGGCAAGTTCCGGCCCGAACGTTTTGAATCCGCGGCCGATGGGGCGCGGGCGGGCCGGGGGGCGGAAATCACCTACAAAGGGGGCGTGCCGACGGTCCTGTCGATGGATGAAGAGCGCCATCCCGACGCGCCCGTGCTGGACCCGGCGGCACAGCAGGGAACGGTCGATCCGCTGACCATGACCTATGCACTGTTGCGCGATGCCGATGCAGGCGAGGCCTGCAAGCTGTCGCTTGAGGTATTCGACGGCCATCGGCGGTCGCGGGTGACGCTGGGTCAGCCAGAACCGCAGGGGGAGGGCTTGGTCTGCCATGGTCTTTATCGTCGGGTGGACGGCTACCCGCCGGATGAGATCGCCGAGCGGCGGGATTTTCCCTTTACCGTCACCTATGCCCCCCTGCCCGGGGGCAGTCTGCGCCCGGTCGAGGTGGTGCTGGACAGCCTCTTTGGCACCGCGCGTCTGACCCGGGATGACTGAGGGCGCGGGATGACGCACCCTTGATCACGGCGCGATCAGGCCCTAACCCCGGGATATGAGCCAGTCCCTACCCATTGACGCTGTTTTGCCTGAACTATGTGCCGCGCTTGCGCAGGCGGGTCAGGCGGTGTTGCAGGCGCCGCCCGGGGCGGGGAAAACCACGCGCGTGCCGCTGACGCTGTTGCCGCAGATCACCGGTCGCATCCTGATGCTGGAGCCGCGCCGCCTTGCCGCCCGCGCGGCGGCCGAGCGGATGGCCACGACGTTGGGCGAGGCGGTGGGTCAAACCGTGGGCTATCGCATCCGCGGCGAGGCGCGGGTGTCGTCGCGCACCCGGATCGAGGTGGTGACAGAGGGGATTCTGACGCGCATGATCCAGTCCGACCCGGAGTTGACCGGCGTCGGCCTTGTCATCTTTGACGAATTTCACGAACGCAGTCTGAATGCCGATCTGGGTCTGGCGCTGTGCCTTGAAATTCGCGGTGCGCTGCGTGAGGAACTGGGCCTGTTGGTGATGTCGGCCACGCTGGATGCCGCGCCGGTAGCCGAATTGATGGGGGGGGCGCCGGTCGTCACCTCAGAGGGGCGGGCCTTTGCGGTGGAAACCCGCTGGCTGCCCCGGCCGGTGGACGCCTCGCTGCGCTATGAGGCAGCGGTGGCGGGGCTGGTGCGGCAGGCGGTCGAAGAGGCCGAGGGTGGTGTTCTGGTCTTTCTGCCGGGCGAGGGTGAGATCCGGCGGGTTGAGGGGTTGTTGTCCAATTTGCCGGGCTGCATCGTCCAACCCCTGTTCGGCGCGATGGATTTTGCCGCCCAGCAGGCGGCGCTGGCGCCGAGTGACCGGCGCAAGGTGGTGCTGGCGACGTCGATTGCCGAAACCTCGCTGACCATCCCTGACATCCGGGTGGTGGTGGATGGCGGGCGGGCTCGCCGGTCGCGGTTCGATGCGCCTTCGGGCATGTCGCGGCTGGTGACGGAACGGGTGACGCGGGCCGAGGCGGAACAGCGCCGGGGCCGCGCGGGCCGGGTGGCCGAGGGGGTGTGCTATCGCCTCTGGACGCGTGGCGAGGAGGGCGGCCTTGTCCCTTTCCCCCCGGCCGAGATCGAGGCGGCGGATTTGACCCCCCTCGCGCTGGAGCTGGCGCTCTGGGGGTCGGCCGACCTGCCGTTCCTGACGCCGCCCCATGTCGGTGTGCTGGCCGAGGCGCGGGCGCTGCTGGCCGGTCTGGGGGCACTGGCGCCCGAGGGCGGGATCACCGCCCATGGCCGGGCCTTGGCGGGCCTGCCCCTGCATCCGCGACTGGGGCATATGTTGCTGACCGCTGGCCGGGCGGCGGCGCCCCTCGCCGCGCTCTTGGCCGAGCGTGACCCGCTGCGCGGCGCCCCGCCCGATCTGATCGCCCGGCTGCGAGCAATCGACCGCCCAGGAGAGGCTGCCCACCGCCCGACCATCGAGCGTATCCGGGCCGAGGCGCGGCGCTTGGCGGCCCGGACGCCGGAACCGGGCGGCGGTGCGCCCGATCTGTCGCCCGCACAGATGGCGGCGCTGGCCTATCCCGACCGCATCGGCCTGCGTCGCGCGGGTGAGGCGCCGCGCTGGGTGTTGTCGGGCGGCAAGGGAGCGGCGATGGCGGCGGGCCTGCCGCTGTCCGGTGCGCGGCTGATCGTGGCCACGGATCTCGACGGCGACCCGCGTGAGGCGCAGGTGCGGCAGGCCATTGCGATCACCGAGTCCGAACTGCGCGAGATCTATGCCGACCGTATCGGCTGGCAGGAGATCTGCCTGTGGTCGCGGCGCGACGGGCGGGTCCTCTCGCGGCGTCAGGAACGGCTGGGCGCACTGGTGCTGGCCGAGCGCCCCTGGCCCGAGGCCCCGCCCGAGGCACTGGCCCGCGCCGCGCTGGACGGTCTGCGTCAGATCGGTCTGCCCTGGACCGCAGCGGCCGCGCGGTTGCGGGCAAGGTTGCGGCTGATGGAGGGGGAGGGCTGGCCCGATGTCTCGGATGAGGCGCTGCTGGCGCGGGATCCGGCGTGGATTCTGCCGCATCTGACCGGGCGAAAGACCGAGGCCGATCTGCGTGCGCTCGATCTGTCATCGGCACTGCGCGACCTGCTGACGTGGGAGCAGGGGCAGACCCTCGACCGCCTGACGCCCTCGCATTTTGAGACCCCGCTGGGCCGGCGCATTCCGATTGATTATGATGGCGACTACCCCGGTATCGCGCTGCGCCTGCAAGAGATGTTCGGCGTCACGCGCCATCCGGTTGTCGGCCAGAATCGCCTGCCACTGCGAATCACGCTGCTTTCCCCCGCGCAGCGACCGGTGCAGGTGACGCTGGATCTGCCGGGCTTTTGGGCCAGTTCCTATGCCGAGGTCCGCAAAGAGATGCGCGGCGCCTATCCGCGCCACCCCTGGCCCGAAGACCCGACCGAGGCCGACCCGACCCTGCGGGCCAAGCCGCGCGGGACGTGATGCTGCAAGCGGCATGGCTTTTTTCGGCGGGCGGGGGTGAATCGCTTGACGGGGCCGGCGCTTGCGCGTAAACGCAGCCATCGAATTCGGGGCCGCGCCATGGGGCGGGGTCTCTTTTGTTTACCCCGACGCCAGTCCCGGCGTTCACTGCGAAGGATCACGACGATGTCGCGCGTCTGCGAACTGACGGGCAAGGGCCCGATGTCTGGCAACACCATCAGCCACGCCAACAACAAGACCCGCCGCCGCTTTCTGCCCAACTTGAACGACGTCACGCTGATGTCGGACGTGTTGGGCCAGTCGTTCAAGCTGCGGATCTCGGCGGCTGCGCTGCGCTCGGTCGATCACCGTGGCGGTCTTGACGCCTATCTGGCCAAGGCCCGCGACGAAGAGCTGTCGGATGCCGCGCTGAAGATCAAGAAAGAGATCGCCAAGGCGCAGGCCGCGGCCTGATCACCGGATCCTGAAAATACGAAAGGCCCCGCGGCTGCGACCCGCGGGGCCTTTTCGCTTGCGCGCATTCGCCCTCTTTTCTTTGGCCGGCGCGCTGTATACGCATGGCGCATGATGCGTGTGATCCTTAGTCTGATCCTGTCGCTGGTGCTGGCGCTTGCCTCTGGCACCATGGCGGTCGCGCGCACACAGGCGAGCGCCTTCGGGCAGATCACCATCTGTTCGGGTTATGGCATCGTCAGCATTTCCGTCGATGCCGAAGGCAATCCGGTTGGCCCGGTGCATCCCTGCCCGGATTGCCTGACCGGGGTCATGCTGGCAGGGCCTTTGCCCATGGCCATCGTCGCGTCACAACCGCTGTCCCGGGCGGTGCGCCTGCCCCATGGCACCGCGCAACTGCCGGGCGCGAGGGCCGTACCGGTGGCCCGCGCGCGGGGTCCGCCGCAGCAGGTCTGAACTGCGTTCTTCAGACCTCAACATCTCTGCAATGGATCCTATAAGATGATCACTCTCCGCACCCTTTCGGTGGCGTTTGCTGCCCTGTTCACCCTTGCCTCTCCGCTGATGGCCGAAGAGCATGCCGCCGGCCTGCATGTCCACGACGCCTATGCGCGCGCCGCCGGCATGGGCAAATCGGGGGCTGTCTTTTTCGTCGTCCACAACAATACCGAGACCGATGAACGCCTGGCCGATGCCCGCGCCGATGTGGCGAAAAAGGTCGAACTGCACACCCACAAGGACATGGGCGATGGCGTCATGAAAATGATGCATGTGCCCGAGGGCTTTGCCATTCCGGCGGGTGAGATCCATGAACTTGCCCGTGGTGGCGATCATGTCATGCTGATGGGGCTGACCGCCGATCTGAAGAATGGCGATACTTTCCCCCTGACGCTGGTCTTCGATCAGGCGGGCGAGGTTACGATAGAGGTGACAGTGGATAACGACCGCCAGGCCAGCCCGATGCAGATGCAGGGCGGCCATATGCAGCATGATCATGCGGCCCATGGGATGAAGAGCGGCGGCTAAGTCCCTCTGGCGCAGGCCGCGGACTTGACCTAATGCACGGGGCGCGGACGGCTGAGTCCGTGCCCTTTTCATGACGGCTCTTTCCGGCCATGCGCGCCCAGCATTTTGCCCCCGACGCCTTCTCTCCCGACGACTGTGACCGTATCATCGAGCTTGCCCGCAGCGCCACGCAGGACGCGGGGCTGGTGCGGGGACAGACGGTCCATTCCATCCGCCGCGCCGATATCTGCTGGCTGGATGATATCCCCGGCGCCGACTGGGTGCTGGACCGGATGGTCCGCATCGTGGCCGAGGCGAACCGCGAGAGCTTTGGTTTCGACCTTGAGGAATTTGGCGAAAGCCCGCAGGTCGCCCGCTATGGCGCCGAGCGCGAGGGGCATTTCGACTGGCATTCCGACATCGGGTCTGGGGTCTGGGCGGCCAAACGCAAGCTGACCATCGTGGTGCAATTGTCAGAGCCCACGGATTACGAGGGCGGCGCGCTGGAATTGCGCCCTGACAGCAACATCGCCATGGCGCCGCGCCAGCGCGGGCTGGCGACGCTGTTCCCCAGCTTTGTCCTGCCCCGGGTGACGCCGGTGACAGCGGGCGAGCGCTGGTCGCTTACCCTCTGGTCCCACGGTCCGGCGTTTCGCTGAGCAGCCCCTCGACCCATGCGGGCACCACCCGGCTGGCCGGCCCGGTCAGCACCCGGTCAAAAACGCCGCCCGAGGGTTCGAGGTTGATTTCCAGCGTCTCGGCGCCCATCTGCGCCGCCTCGGCCACGAAACCGGCGGCCGGATAGACAGTGCCCGAGGTGCCGATGGCCACGAACAGATCCGCCTCGGCCAGCAAGGTGTAAATCTCATCCATGCGGTAGGGCATCTCGCCGAACCAGACGATGTCGGGTCGCGCCCGGCCACCGCAGCGGGGGCAGGGCGTGTCGGCGGACATCTCTGGCGGGGCAGGCCAGCGGGTGCCGCAATCGGCACAAAGCGCGCCGGTCAGCGCGCCATGCATATGGATCACCCCGCGCGTTCCGGCGCGTTCGTGCAGGTCGTCCACATTCTGCGTGACCAGATGCACCGCGCCGGGATATTCGCGCACCAACCGCGCCAGCGCGTGATGCGCGGCATTCGGCACCGCCCCCGCCGCATTGGCGCGCCGCGCATTGTAGAATCCATGCACAAGGGCGGGGTTGCGGGCAAAACCCTCGGGCGTTGCCACCTCGGCCAGATCATAGCGCGTCCACAGCCCGTCCTTGTCGCGAAAGGTGCCAAGGCCGCTTTCAGCAGAAATGCCCGCCCCGGTCAGGATCACGATGGTTTTCATCAACTCTCCCTTGTGGCAAGCATAGGCGATGACTGTGAGAGCTATTCTTTTCGTCTGTCTTGGCAATATCTGCCGTTCACCCACGGCTGAGGCGGTGTTTGCCAGGATGGCCGACAGGGCCGGTCTGCGGGTAGCGCTGGACAGTGCCGGAACCGGCGACTGGCATATCGGAGAACCGCCGCATCCGCCGATGGTCGCGGCGGCGCGGGCGCGGGGATATGACCTGTCAGCTTTGCGGGCAAGGCAATTGGTGGCCGAGGATTTCAGCCGGTTTGACAGGATTTTCGTGATGGATCGCCGCAATCTGATCGCGGCAGAGCGTCGTCGCCAGATGGCGGGCGGGCAGGGGGTGCGGCCTGAACTCTTTCTGGATTTGGTGCCAGAATGCGGGCATCAGGAAATGCCCGATCCATGGTACACCGGCGGGGTCGGTCAGACCATCGACTTGTGCGGGGCCGCCTCACGCCGCCTGCTGGCCGCCCTAATGGGTCAATAGGCGCAATAGGCCTCGGCCTGCTCGCCAAAGGCTTTGTAGCGTTCCCAGAAGGCGTCGTCCGAGGTCGATTTCGACATCTTGACCTTTTGCGCCTTGTCCGGGTCTTTGAAGAAGCTGACCACGCGGCGCTGATCCGATCCGCGCAGCGTCATGTCGGCGACCTGCTGGATGCAGCCGCAAAGCGCGCGGTTGGCGGCCTTGCGGTCCGAGCGCAGGCAGGCCGATTCAATCGCGCCGGCAAAAGAGGGCGCGGCGGCGGCCATAAGGGTTGTGGCCAGAACGGCCAGAACAAGGGATTTTTTCATCTGCTGCCTCATATGCCGGGGGCGGGGTTTCCCTCCGCCACGGGTCGTTTGTTGCAGATATTGTGCCGATTCGGAGAAGTTTAGGCAATGCCGCTGCGCCCGTTGGCAGGAATTTGCCAATGCTTTGGCCGGTTTGGTGGAGATGGTTGCCACAGACCACCACGGCTTGTTGCGAAACCTGTGAACAGATTGAAACAATCGGGCCTAGAGGCGGCGCAGCATCAGCCACACGATCAGCCGATGGGCTGGCCCGACGGGAATCATATAGACCCGGCCAAAGCGCGACCGCAGCCGGCCCGAGCCGGTGATGGCCACATCGGTGCCGCCGGGGGCGGGGGTGGCGGTGATACAGGCCATCCCCTCCAGATGCCGGTCGCGTTCGGTCAGGGCCAGCACGCTGTCGCTGACCGCCTCGACGGTAAAGAAATCCAGCCGCCCGCCCAGGACGGGCACTTGCGGCCTGCGGGAAAAGCCGCCGATCCGCCGCACGCCGAACCATGACGAAATCGCATCGCGCAGCCAAAAGGCCAGCCCCATGCCCGGCAACGGGCGCGACATCACCCGGGTCCAGACCTCGGGCGCGGTCAGCGTCAGCGGCACCAGGCGCCGCCCGACATGCACCCAATCCAGCCGCTCTGCCGGGGCGATCAGCAGGGTTCCTTGGGGAAAGGAGGGTGGGGCAGGGTGGCAATCGGGCATCGGGGCATTCCTTTTCCGGGCCGGTTCGGGGCGCCGGCGCGCAGGCGGAACGCTAGCCCCGCTGCCGCGCGGGTTCCATGGTCCGCATTGCCGCAATCCCCCTCTTCCCGCCCCTTGTTTTCCAAGTTATATGCGCGGCCATGACCCAGCTTGATCGCATCCGCAATTTCTCCATCGTGGCCCATATCGACCACGGCAAATCCACGCTCGCCGACCGGCTTATCCAGATGACGGGAACGGTGGCCGAGCGGGATATGAAGGCCCAGCTTCTCGACTCGATGGATATCGAGCGCGAGCGCGGCATCACGATCAAGGCCAACACGGTGCGGATCGAATATCCGGCCAAGGATGGCAACAAATACATCCTGAACCTGATCGACACCCCCGGCCACGTCGACTTCGCCTATGAGGTCAGCCGCTCGATGCGCGCGGTCGAGGGCTCGCTCTTGGTTGTTGACGCGTCGCAAGGCGTCGAGGCGCAGACCCTCGCCAATGTCTATCAGGCGATTGACGCAGGCCATGAGATTGTGCCGGTGCTGAACAAGATCGACCTGCCGGCGGCGGAACCGGACCGGGTCAAGGAAAACATCGAGGACGTGATCGGCATCGACGCCAGCCAGGCGATCCCGATTTCCGCCAAGACCGGCCTTGGCATCCCTGATGTGCTGGAGGCGATCGTCACCCGCCTGCCCCCGCCCAAGGGCGACCGCGAGGCCCCGCTCAAGGCGATGCTGGTCGACTCGTGGTATGATAGCTACCTCGGCGTTGTCGTCATGATCCGCGTCATCGACGGCGTGATCCGCAAGGGTGACCGCATCAAGATGATGCAGACCGGCGCTGTCTATGGCGTGGACAAGCTCGCTGTCCTGAAAC
>CALLZQ010000739.1 GCA_937858255.1 uncultured Tabrizicola sp. | reverse complement strand
GGAAGGGGGGCCGCGGCGTTTTGGAACGGCGCGGGGTTCGGGCGGCGGCGCGTGGCGCGGGGGGGGCTGATCTCCTCGGCGGCGCCGTTCCCCGCCGTGTCTTTAACCACGACTGGCTGGGCGACGACCCCGAGGTGGTGTTCATGTTCCCCGGTGGCGGGGCGCAGTTCGCGGGCATGGCGCGGGATCTCTATGAGACGGAGCCGGTCTTTGCGGACTGGATGGATCGTGGCCTTGCGGTGCTGGAGCCGCGGCTTGATTACGATATCCGCGCGCTCTGGTTGCCGGAACCGGGGGCAGAGGCGGCGGCGAATGCGGCGCTGAAACGCCCCTCGGTGCAATTGCCGCTGATCATGATCACGGAATATGCGCTGGCGCAGCTTTACCTTAGCTGGGGTGTTACGCCCAAGGCGCTGGTCGGTCATTCGATGGGCGAAAATACTGCCGCCGCCCTCGCCGGGGTGATGAGCTTTGAGGATTGCATCGGCCTTGTCCATCTGCGGGGCCAGTTGTTCGATACGGTGCCTGCGGGCGGGATGCTGTCGGTGCCGATGTCTGAAGAGGAGTTGCGCCCCCGGCTTGGACCGGATCACGACATGGCCTCGGTCAATGCGCCGGGGCTTTGCGTGGTGTCCGGCCCGGATGCGGCGCTGCAATCGCTCGCGGCAACTCTGGCCGCCGAGGGGGTCGAGACGCAGCGCATCGCCATCGATATTGCCGCCCACAGCCGGATGCTGGAGCCGATCCTTGGCCGGTTTGGCGATTATCTGCGCTCGATTGTGCTGAACCCGCCGGCGCTGCCGATCATTTCCAACCGCACTGGCGCCGCGCTGACGCCAGAGCAGGCGACCAGCCCCGATTACTGGGTGCAGCACCTGCGCAATACGGTGAATTTCCGCGCCTGTCTGGAGACGCTGACCGAGGTGCCGAACCGCGTCTATCTGGAGATGGGGCCGGGCCGGGCGCTGTCTTCGCTCGCGCAGGCCAATGGTGTTCCGGCGGGGCAGGTGATTGCCGCGCTGCGCCACCCAGAACAAAAGATTGCCGATGACGCCTGGCACATCGGCACGATTGCCCGGCTTTGGGCCTGCGGCGTGCCGGTTGACTGGGCGCCGATCTGGGGGGATGGCCCGCGTCAGCGCGTGCCGTTGCCGACCTATGCCTTTCAGCGCAAACCCTATTTCATCGAACCGGCCAAGGGTCAGGCGGTCGAGGCCGAGGCGCTGCCCGCCCGGGCCGAGGATCTGGCCGACTGGGGCTGGCGTAGCCATTGGCGGCCAGCCGCGGCCGAGGTGGAAATTGACGATCTGGCCGATCTGCCGCCGCAAAACTGGTTGGTGTTTACCGATGGTGAGGGGCTGGGCGCCGCTGCTGTCCGACGCCTGCGCGCCGCCGGGCATCATGTGACCACCGTGCGCGCGGGCGACAGCTTTGCCCGCGATGGCGAGGGCGGCTATGTGCTGGCGCCCGAGCGGGGGCGTGAGGGCTATGACCTCTTGATCCGCGATCTGGTGGCGCGGGGCCATGTGCCCGCGCGGGTGCTGCATCTGTGGCTGGTCACGCGCAAGGAGCAGTTCCGCCCCGGCTCCAGCTTCCTGCACCGCAATATCGAACAGGGGTTCTATGCGTTGATGTTCCTCGCGCAGGCGATGGCCGAGGAAAACCTGCCGCGTCCGGTGCAGATCACTGTGGCGACCACCGGCGCCGCGCAGCTTCGGGATGAGGCGCTGCCCTATCCCGAAAAGGCGATGGTGCTTGGCCCGGTGCGGGTGATCCCGCGCGAATTCCCGGGGGTGTCACTGCGGCTCTTGGATGTGACGCTGCCCGCAGATGCGGCGGCTCTCACCCCTGCGGTGCTGGAAGAGGCTTTATCTGATGGTGAGGCGATTGCCGCCCTGCGGGGCGAGCGGCGCTATGAACTGGGGCTGAAACCCACCCCGCTGCCGCCCGCGCCCGAGGGTTTGGCCGATCTGCCGCGCGGTGCGCATGTGCTGATCACCGGTGGTTTCGGGGGTATCGGCCTGACCATTGCCGAGGATCTGATCCGCCGC
>CALLZQ010000738.1 GCA_937858255.1 uncultured Tabrizicola sp. | reverse complement strand
GGCCGAGTGGCGGGTTTTTTCGGGTGATTGCGCCGTGCGCCCGGTCGCGACGCGCGACACGCAGGGCGAGGCCGTGCCGCTGGTCGAGGCCGATCCGGCGATCCTGACGCTGGCCCGTCCCAGCCATGACCAGACGCGCCGATGGGCCCGCCGCCCGATTGGCCGCATCGCGCGACCGATCCACACCTATTTCTCGATGATTGCCGATTGCCCGGTCATGCAACTGGTGCGTCAGGCCACATCCGCCTATGTCATGGAACAGATGCGCGGCACCGCCCATGAGGGTCTGCCGGTGCTGGCGGCGGCTTCTCCGTTTCGCGCCGGCGGGCGTGGCGGTCCCGCTAACTACAGCCATGTGCCCCCCCGCGGCCTGTTGGCGCGCAACGCGGCTGACCTTTATATCCACCCCAATACCGTCGCAGCCCTGCATCTGACCGGGGCTGATATTCGCGCCTGGCTGCGCAACGGCACCCGGGTCTTCCGCCCCTTGGGCGAGGATGACGGCAGCGGCACGCCCAGCCTGCTGCATGATACCGAGGTGCCTTTCTATCAGTTTGAGAGCATCGGTGATCTCACCTATCGGATCGCCCTCGGGCGCACCTCGGTCAGAATTGCCGATCTGTGCTGGCAAGGTCAGCCCGTTACCGATGACCAGCACTTCATTCTGGCCACCAACAGTTACCGCGCCAGCGGCAGCGGCGGGTTTTTTCAGCCTGATCCGGCGCGGCTGGTGCTGGCCAGCCAAAGGACCGTCCGCGATGTGCTGATCGAATATCTCGCGCGCCCGGGCGCCGAGATCCGGCCCGCGCCCCCCGTCTGGCGGCTTTGCGCCGCGCCGGGTCGCTCGGTGCTGTTCGATACCGCCCCCGCCGCCATCGACCATCTGGACGAGGTGCCCGACCTGCATCTGCAACCCATGGGCCTGACCGAGCAAGGTTTTTTGCGGCTACGACTCGACTTTTGATTGCAGCGGCGCCGGGTATCGTGACGGCCCCGCCCTTCACCCCCGCAGCGGTTTCTGCTAGGCCCATGATAGCGCAACCGCCCGGGGGCATCATGTACGACGCAATTTTCTTTGACCTCGATGGCACGCTGATCGACACCGAAAGGCTGGCGGTCCAGACGGGTGCCGCGGCCTTTGCCGCCTTTGGTCATCAGGACAGCGAAGATCTGCTGATGCGGCTGATCGGGGTCGATCAGCCCACCTCGGCCCGGCTGATCGCCGAGGCTTGCCCGGGCATTGATGCCGTCGCGTTGCGGCAGCACTGGAATGCAGGCTTTGACGATGCCCTCGCGCATGAGGTGCCAATGAAACCCGGCGCCCGGGAACTGGTGCAGGATTTGGCGCGTCAACACCCCCTTGCCCTCGTCACCTCGTCAGGACGGGCGGCGGCGCTGGACAAGCTGACCCGCAGCGGCCTGATGCCCAGCTTTCGCGCCATCATCGCGCGTGAGGATGTGACCCAACCGAAACCCGCGCCCGAACCCTATCTTCTCGCCGCCAGCCGGTTGGGCGCCCGTGCCGAGCGCTGCCTTGTGTTCGAGGACAGCGAGCCCGGGGCCGAGGCCGCCCATGCCGCCGGCATGCGCGTGGTGCAGGTGGCCGATCTGTTGCCGCCCACCGGGCGCTTTGCCCACCATGTCGCCGCCGATCTGCGCTCGGGCGCGGCATGGGCCGGTCTGGCCGTCTGATCGCGCCGATCTGGGGGGCTTGCACTGGCCCGCCTGTTGCCCTATTTCGACAGGTGAGAGGTTGGCGCGGGCAGGCGCCTCGCCAACCCGGTCAGGTCCGGAAGGAAGCAGCCGTAACGAGCCCCGCTTGGGTCGTTGTCCAGCCTCTCACCCCTCCCCCCTTTGCAAATGTCGAACCCTCGCCCGATGCGGCACAGATTCGTGCGCCCTGACACCTGATATTTGCAAAGTTGACAGCAATTCGCGCCCTTATTGGCAATTTTCGGGGCTTTGCAAAAATTTGCAGCCCAATCCCGCGAATTTCTGCAAACATTTCGTCGCACCCCCCTCTGACGCACGGTAACAGCGTTGCCTGACCGCGCGGCGATGCCGTAACACAGCGCCAAGGCGTTAAGGAGGAGGCGCAGCCATGGGTTATGCAGACATCTATGCCAAGTGGAAATCCGATCCCGAGGGGTTCTGGATGGATGCCGCAGGGGCGATCGACTGGGTGCAAAAGCCCTCGCGGGCGCTGAACAGCGACAATGCACCGCTCTATGAATGGTTCACCGACGGCATGGTCAATACCTGCTGGAACGCGGTTGACCGTCATGTGCTGGCCGGACGCGGCGCACAGGCCGCCATCATCCATGACAGCCCGGTGACAGGCACCAAGCACGTCATCACCTATGCCGAACTTCAAGAGCGGGTGGCCCGCCTCGCCGGGGCGCTGGCCGCCAAGGGCGTGACCAAGGGCGACCGCGTCATCATCTACATGCCGATGGTCCCCGAGGCGCTGGAGGCGATGCTGGCCTGCGCCCGCATCGGCGCCATCCACTCGGTCGTCTTTGGCGGGTTCGCCGCCAATGAACTGGCCGTCCGCATCGATGATTCCAAGCCCAAGGCGATCATCGCCGCCTCTTGCGGGATCGAGACCGCGCGGATCATCCACTACAAACCCCTGCTCGACGGCGCCATCGAACTGGCCAAGCACAAGCCCGATTTCTGCGTGATCTTCCAGCGCGAACAAGAAGTGGCCAAGCTGATCGAGGGTCGCGACTACGAATGGCACGGCTTCCAGTATGGCGCCACGCCGGCGGAATGCCTGCCGGTCGAGGGCAGCCACCCGGCCTATATCCTTTTTACCCCCGGCACCCCCGGCCAGCCCAAGGGCGGCGTCCGCCCCACCGCCGGCCAACTGGTCGCACTGGACTGGACCGGGCGCGCGGGCTACAA
>CALLZQ010000737.1 GCA_937858255.1 uncultured Tabrizicola sp. | reverse complement strand
TCCACAACGCCTTCGACCTGCCGCGCGCGCCGATCCTGCACACCGAGGCGCCCTATTACTTCCGCCGCGAAGATCGCAGCCAGACCGAGGCGGAATTCACCGCCCATTGCGCCGCAAGGCTGGAGGAACTGATCCTTGCCGAGGGGCCGGACACCATCGCCGCCTTTATTGGTGAGCCGGTTCTGGGCACCGGCGGCATTGTCCCCCCGCCGGCGGGGTACTGGGCCGCGATTCAGGCGGTGCTGAAGAAATATGACATCCTGCTCGTCGCGGATGAGGTCGTCACCGGCTTTGGCCGGCTGGGCAGCATGTTCGGCTCAATCCATTACGGGATGGAGCCGGATCTGATCACCATCGCCAAGGGCCTGACCTCGGCCTATGCGCCGCTCTCAGGCTCCATCGTCTCGCAGCGGATGTGGGAGGTGCTGGCCCAAGGCTCGGATCAGCTTGGCCCCATCGGCCATGGCTGGACCTATTCCGCCCATCCGATCTGTGCCGCCGCCGGGGTGGCCAATCTGGAACTGATCGACCGGCTGGACCTCGTCACCAATGCGGCCGAGACCGGGGCCTATTTCCGCGCCGGGCTGACTGCGGCGCTGTCCGATCATGCCAACGTGGGCGAAGTGCGCGGCGAGGGGCTGATGGCGGCGGTCGAATTCGTCGAGGACCGGGACGACCGCCGCTTTTTCGACCCCGCGCGCAAGGTCGGCCCGGCCCTGGCCGCGGCGCTGCTGGAAGAGGGCGTGATCGCCCGCGCCATGCCACAGGGAGATATCCTCGGCTTTGCCCCGCCGCTCTGCCTGACGCGGCAAGAGGCCGATTCTGTCACAGCGGCTGTTACAAAGGCCGTCAAACGGGTGCTGGGTTGACCCCCGGCGCCCCGGTGGCGAAAAATAATTTGCCCCCAAGCCGATGAAATTCATCATATATTAACACTCCCTCCGATCAGGCATCGCCTGTCATCCAACTGTCATAAATCCTTGTCATAAGCGTCACGCACGACCGCTATCCCCGTCGTCGAAGGCCGGCCCATCCGGGGCCTGCGCCTTGCAAGACAAACAGGAGCGATCCATGACGATGTTCAAACTCTCGGCCTCTGTTCTGGCCATTGCCGCCGCCGCCACCGCTGCCGAGGCGCGCGACCAGATCCAGATCACCGGTTCCTCGACCGTGCTGCCCTATGCCACCATCGTGGCCGAGGCCTTTGGCGAGAACTTCGATTTCCCCTCGCCCGTCGTTGAAGGCGGCGGTTCGGGTGCCGGCCGCAAGAAGCTCTGCGAAGGCGTGGGCGAAAACACCGTCGATATCGCCAACTCCTCCAGCCGTATCGCGCAGTCGGATATCGACCTGTGCAAGACCAACGGCGTCGAAGAGATCATGGAAGTGCGCATCGGCTATGACGGCATCGTGTTTGCCTCGGATGTGAACGGCGCCGAATTCGCCTTTACCCCCGCCGATATCTACGGCGCACTGGCCGCCAATGTGGCCAAGGATGGCGCCATCACCGCCAACCCGAACAAGAGCTGGGCCGAGGTCAACGCCGCCTTTGCCGACCAGCCGATCCTGATGTTCATCCCCGGCACCAAGCACGGCACCCGCGAAGTGTTTGACGTCAAGGTGATCGAAGAGGGCTGCAAGGCCACCGGCGCCTATGACCTGTTCCTCGCCGCCTCGACCGAGGCCGATGAGGGCGCCAAGAAAAAGGCTGCCGTCAAATCCTGCCTGGAACTGCGCACCGATGGCGCCTCGGTCGATATCGACGGCGACTACACCGAAACGCTGGCGCGCATCGAGGCCGACAAGAACGGCATCGGCGTGTTCGGCCTGTCCTTCTACCAGAACAACACCGACAAACTGCGCGTTGCCACCATGGGCGGCGTGGTTCCCTCGGTCGAGAGCATTGCCGCCGGTGACTACCCGGTGTCGCGCCCGCTCTACTTCTACGTCAAAAAGGCGCATCTCGGCGTGATCCCGGGCCTGAAGGAATATGTCGAGTTCTTCGTCTCGGACGATATGGCCGGCCCCGAAGGCCCGCTGGCGGCCTATGGTCTGGTGTCAGACCCGGAACTGGCCGCGACCCAGGCCGCCGTGGCCGCGGAAACCCCGATGGGCCCGCTGAACTGACCGGCATCCGGCGGGGGCCTTCGGGCCCCCGCTGCGCCTTTGCCGCCTGACGCAGCCCTGTCCGCCCCCGGGCACGGCCCCCCTTTCGAAAGCAGAAGCCGCCGATGACCGCGCTCACCCTTGTCGCCCTGATCCTTGTCCTTGCGATGGCCGCTTATCTTGCTGGGCGCCGGCGGGCGGTTTCCACGGCTGCGGGCGATATCCGCAAACTGCATTCGCTGCCGGGTTATTACGGCTGGTTTGCGGCCCTTGCCGCCGCGCTGCCGGCGCTGACCCTGCTGATCTTGTGGCTGATCGCCCAGCCGATTTATCTGGAGCGTGCGGTTCTGCCCGACCTGCCCGCCGCAACAGTTGCCGATGACACGGCGCGCGCGCTGGCGATGGCCGATGTGCGTCGCGTGGCAGGGGGCCTTGATACCGCCGTGGCGACCGGCGCCATGACCGAGGCCGAGGCCGGGCGCATCCGCGCCGAGCTGACCGATGTGCGTTCCCGTCTGGCCGAGGTCGGCGTGGCGCTTGGCACCAGTGTCGCGCCCGAGACCTTGCGCGCCGCGCAAAGCTATCGCCTTGCCAGCCACAGCGCCGTCATGATGCGCGACATTGCCGTGATCGCGCTGGCGCTGATCGGGCTGGCCGTGGCGCTGACCCTGATCCGCCCCGACTTTCGCGCCCGGAATCGGGTCGAGCGGGTGGTGCTGGGGGCCCTCATCGCTGCCTCGACCATCGCGATCCTGACCACCGTCGGCATCATCTGGTCGATGCTGTCCGAGAGCCTGAATTTCTTTGCCCAATATCCCGCCGCCGACTTCTTCTTTGGCCTGACGTGGAGCCCGAATTTCCGGGGCGGATCGGACCTCGGCTTTCTGCCGCTCCTCTGGGGCACGCTCTATATCTCGCTGGTCGCGATGATCGTCGCCGTGCCGCTGGGCCTGTTCACCGCCATCTACCTTGCCGAATATGCCAGCCCGCGCCTGCGCGCCTGGGTCAAGCCGCTGATCGAGGTGATCGCCGGGATCCCGACCGTGGTCTTTGGCCTCTTTGCGCTGATCACCGTCGGCCCCTTCCTGCGCGACTATTTTGCCCAGCCCCTCGGCCTTGGCACCTCGGGCGCCTCGGTCATGACTGCGGGCGTGGTGATCGGCATCCTGAACATCCCCTTCATCTCGTCTCTGGCCGATGACATCATCAACGCCGTGCCGCAGTCCCTGCGCGATGGCAGCTATGGCCTTGGCGCCACCCGGTCTGAAACCGTCCGTCAGGTGATCCTGCCCGCCGCCCTGCCCGGCATCGTCGGCGCCGTGCTGTTGGCCACCAGCCGCGCCATTGGCGAGACGATGATCGTGACCATGGGCGCCGGCGCCGCTGCGAAACTCAGCCTCAACCCGTTCGAGGCGATGACCACCATGACCGTCAAGATCGTCGGCCAGTTGACCGGCGACACCGATTTCGCCAGCCCCGAGACGCTGGTGGCCTTTGCCCTTGGCATCACCCTCTTTGTGATCACGCTGGGGCTGAACGTCTTTGCCCTCTACATCGTGCGCAAATACCGCGAGCAGTACGAATGACCGACCTGACCCAAGCCCCGATGACGCCGGCCAATTCCATTCTCGGCGGCAGCGCCGAGATGCGCCGCCGCAATGCCGCCGAGGCACGCTTTCGCCTCTATGGGATGGTGGCGATTTCCATCTCGCTGGGTGTGCTGGCGATCATGCTCTGGACGATCTTTGCCGACGGGGTTTCGGCCTTTCGTCAGGCCAAGCTGACCTTCCCCATCACCCTGTCGTCCGAGGTGCTGGACCCCAAGGGCAATGCCAATCGCGATGAGATGGCCAAGGTCACGACCATTGGTTACGGCAAGCTGATCGCCGCCGCCTTTGAGGCGGAACTGACCGCGCGCGGCATCTCGACCGAGGGGATCAGCGCCAAGGATCTTGCCGGCCTGATCTCCAAGGATGCGCCCGGCGTCCTGCGGGCCGAGGTGCTGGCCGATCCCTCGCTGCTGGACACGGTGCAAAACCGCTCAATCCTCGCCGCAGGCCGGGTCGATGGCTATCTCAAGGGCCGGGTGACGCGCGAGACGGCCGAGCGTGACAACCAGATCAGCCCGGCGATGCTGGACCTGACCGACCGCCTGATCGAGGCCGGGATCCTGTCGGCGCCGTTCAACAGCCGCTTTCTGACCTCGCCCGATGCCTCGGACCAGCGGCCAGAGGCGGCGGGCCTTGGCGTCGCCATCCTCGGCTCGGCCTATATGATGCTGCTGGTGGCGCTGATCTGCGTGCCGATCGGTGTGGCGGCCAGCATCTATCTTGAGGAATTCGCCCCCAAGAACCGGCTGACCGATGTGATCGAGGTGAATATCTCGAACCTCGCCGCCGTGCCCTCGATCGTCTTTGGCATCCTTGGCCTTGCGGTCTTCATCAACTTTGCCGGGTTTCCGCAATCCTCGCCGCTGGTGGGGGCGCTGGTGATCTCGCTGATGACCCTGCCCACAATCATCATCGCCACCCGCGCCGCGATCCGCGCAGTGCCGCCCTCGATCCGCGGTGCGGCACTGGGGGTGGGGGCGTCCAAGATGCAGACCGTGTTCCACCACGTCCTGCCGCTGGCCATGCCCGGCATCCTGACCGGCGCCATCCTTGGCCTCGCCTCGGCCCTTGGCGAAACCGCGCCGCTGCTGTTGATCGGCATGGTCGCCTTTGTCGATAACTACCCCGCCGCCCCGCCCGAGGGCCTGCTCGACCCCGCCACCGCCCTGCCCGTGCAGGTCTACGCCTGGGCCTCACGCTCGGACCCGGCCTTTATCGAACGCTCCAGCGGCGCGATCATCGTCCTCTTGGCGTTTCTTGTGGTGATGAACGTGACCGCCATCCTTCTGCGCCGCAAATTCGAACGGCGGTGGTAACATGGAAGATATGAACCCGATGAAAGACATCCAGACCGAGGAGAGGGCCGTGTCGTCCCATGCCCCCCGCATCACCGCCCGTGGCGTCAATGTCCATTATGGCGAGACCCATGCGCTGAAGGATGTGAACGTCGATATCCTGTCGAACACCGTCACCGCCTTCATCGGCCCCTCGGGCTGCGGCAAATCCACCTTCTTGCGCTGCATCAACCGGATGAACGATACCGTGGCCTCGGCCCGCGTCACCGGCGAGATTCTGCTCGACGGCGAGGATATATACGACCGCCGCGTGGACCCGGTCCGCCTGCGGGCCAAGGTGGGCATGGTGTTCCAGAAACCCAACCCCTTCCCCAAGTCGATCTATGACAACGTGGCCTACGGTCCGAAAATTCACGGCCTCACCCGGTCCAAGGCCGAACTCGACGCCGTGGTGGAAAGCTGCCTGCGCAAGGCCGCCCTCTGGAATGAGGTCAAGGACCGCCTCGACGCCCCCGGCACCGGCCTGTCTGGCGGCCAGCAACAGCGCCTGTGCATCGCCCGCGCCATCGCCACCTCGCCCGAGGTGCTCTTGATGGACGAACCCTGCTCGGCGCTCGACCCCATCGCCACCGCGCAGGTCGAGGAACTGATCGACGAATTGCGCAGCCAGTTTTCCGTGGTGATCGTCACCCACTCGATGCAGCAGGCCGCCCGCGTCAGCCAGCGCACCGCATTTTTCCACCTCGGCCATCTCGTCGAATTCGGCGAAACCGGCCAGATCTTCACCAACCCCAAGGATTCGCGCACCGAATCCTACATCACCGGCCGGATCGGATAAGGAGATGAACATGGACCCGCATATCCGCTCGGCCTTTGACAAGAACCTGGAGGCGGTTCAGGCGCAGGTGATGCGCATGGGCGGTCTGGTCGAAGAGGCGCTTTTGCGCGCCGCCGAGGCGCTGGACCGCCGCGACGAGGCACTGGCCGAGGAAATCCGGCTGGGCGACCGCGCCATCGACGCGCTGGAGGATATGATCCAGACCGAATGCGCCCGGATCATCGCCACGCAAAGCCCCGCCGCCAGCGATCTGCGCACCGTCCTGACGGTGATGCGCATCGTCGGCAGCCTCGAACGCTCGGGCGATTACGCCAAGAACCTCGCCAAGCGCACGCTGGTGTTGTCGCAGATGCAGCTGGTCGCCGGCTCGACCGGCTCGATCGCCCGGATGGCCCGGTCGGTGGTCAGCCTGCTACATGACGCGCTCGACGCCTTTGCCAGCCGCGATGTCGAACTGGCCGAGGATGTGCGCAAGCGCGATACCGAAGTGGACCAGATGTACAACGCCCTCTTCCGCGAATTCCTGACCCATATGATGGAAGATCCGCGCAACATCACCGCCTGCATGCATCTGCATTTCATCGCCAAGAACATCGAGCGGGTCGGCGATCATGCCACCGGGATCGCCGAGCAGGTGATCTATCTGGTCAAGGGCAACCTGCCCGAGTCCGAGCGGCCCAAGGCCGATACCACCACCCTGCCCCCGCAAGACATGTCCTGAGCCTGCCGATGAACACAGCCGCCCAACCCTCGGTCCTTCTGGTCGAAGATGAACCCGCCCAACGTGAGGTCCTGGCCTATAACCTCGAATCCGAAGGCTTTCGTGTCCTGCAAGCCGGTAATGGCGAGGATGCGATGCTGATGGTCGAGGAAGAGATGCCCGATATCATCATCCTCGACTGGATGATGCCCAAGCTCTCGGGGATCGAAGTCTGCCGGCGGCTGAAGATGCGGCCCGAAACCCGCGGCATTCCGGTCATCATGCTCTCGGCCCGGGCCGAAGAGGTGGACCGGATCCGCGGGCTGGAAACCGGCGCTGATGATTATGTCATCAAGCCCTATTCGGTGCTGGAACTGATGGCGCGCGCCCGGGCGCAACTGCGTCGCGTCCGCCCCTCGACCATCGGCGTCACGCTGGAGTTCGAGGATATCCGCCTCGATCCCGAAACTCACCGCGTCTATCGTGCGGATAAGGTGCTGAAACTCGGCCCGACCGAGTTTCGCCTCCTGACCACCTTCATGGAAAAACCGGGCCGGGTCTGGAGCCGCGAGCAACTGCTCGACCGGGTTTGGGGCCGAGATATCTATGTCGATACCCGGACCGTCGATGTCCATATTGGCCGGTTGCGCAAAAGCCTGATGCAGCACGGCGGCGAAGACCCGCTGCGCACCGTGCGCGGCGCGGGTTACGCGCTGGGTTAACACCGGGCGCGACCGCCAATTTTCTTGCAAGAAAATTGGTGGCGCCCTGCAGCAACCGTGGCGTTTTGCAAATGCACGGGGACCAAGGATTGTTTTCCTTGGCCCCCTTTCATCCTTGGCGAAGAAGGTCTCAGGTTTTGAACACCCGGTAGATCGCCGGGATCACCAGCACCGTCAGCAGGGTTGAGGTGAACAGCCCGAAGAGAAGGCTGATGGCCAGCCCCTGAAAGATCGGGTCGGTCAGGATCGTCACCGCACCGATCATCGCCGCGATGGCGGTCAGCAGGATCGGCTTGAAGCGGATCGCCCCCGCCTCGATCAGCACCTCGGTCAAGGCCTTGCCCGGTTCGGCATGGCGGATGAAATCGACCAGCAGGATCGAGTTTCGAACGATGATCCCCGCCAGCGCGATGAACCCGATCATCGAGGTGGCCGAAAACGGGGCCGCGAACAGCCAGTGGCCGATCATGATGCCAAGGAAGGTCAGCGGCACCGGCGTCAGGATCACCAAGGGCAGGCGGAAGCTGCCAAACTGCGCCACCACAAGGATATAGATCCCCAAGAGCGCCACGCCAAAGGCCGCCCCCATGTCGCGGAAGGTGACAAAGGTCACTTCCCATTCGCCATCCCAGAGGAGCGTGACCTTGCCCTCACCCTTGGGCTGGCCATGCAGGCTGATCTCGGGCTTGGTGCCCTCGGGCCAGTCCATCGCCTCGATCTGCTCGGCCACGGCCAACATGCCGTAGAGCGGCGCCTCGAAATCGCCGGCGAGTTCCGCCGTCACCATTTCCGCCGCGCGGCCATTGTGGCGGAAAATGGGGAAGCTGGCGCGTTCCTCACGCAACCGCACCACATCGCCCAGTTCGACCACCCCCCGCGCGCCGGGGATCACATTGGCCGGGATCGGGGTCGAGAGGAACCGCTCATCCAGCACCCGGTCGCCCTTGTCGCGGGCAATCTCCAAGGGGATCGGATGCCGACCCTCGCCCCGGTGGGAATAGCCGACCGTCATCCCTCCATTCAGCAGCGCGATGGTGTCGAACACGTCCTGCTCCTGCACCTGAAAGAAGACGAGATCGGTGGTCGAGATCGTCGCCCGCAGCCGCCGCGGCTGGGTGCCAAAGCTGTCATCGACATCGACGACAAAGGGCACCGCCTCGAACGCCTGACGGATCATCGTCGCCGCCGTCCGGCGGGTCTCGGCATCGGGGCCATAGACCTCGGCCAACAGGGTGGCGATCACCGGCGGGCCGGGGGGCGGCTCGACCACCTTGATCGAGGTGCCCTCGGGTGCCTCAACGGCCTTCAGCCTTTCGCGCAAATCCAGTGCGATGTCATGGCTGGCCCGGTCACGGTCGCCCTTGGGCGAGAGGTTCAGCGCCACCTCGCCCAGGTTCGGCTCTTGCCGCAGGAAGTAATGCCGCACCAGACCGTTGAAGTTGAAGGGCGAGGCGGTGCCGGCGTGGGTTTGCAGGCCCACCACCTCGGGCAGGTCCATCGCAATCGCCGCCACATCCTGCGCCACACGGTCGGTCGCCTCGACACTCGCCCCCTCGGGCAGATCGATCACGACGCTGAGTTCCGACTTGTTGTCAAAGGGCAAGAGCTTGACCGTGACATCGCGGGTATAGAGTGCCCCCAGCGAGCCGAAGGACAGAACGATGGTAACAATCAGAAACAGCCAGGAGGTGCCCTTGGACCGCAGGATGGGCCGCGCCACCCGGGCGTAGAGCGCGCCCAGCCGCCCACCCGGATGCCCGCCATAGGCATCGTCATGGCCATGGGCCGACATATCGGCCTTGCCAGCCACCTTGACCATCAGCCAAGGCGTGATGATGACGGCGACAAAGAAGGAAAAGATCATCGCCGCCGAGGCATTCGAGGGGATCGGCGACATATAGGGCCCCATCAGCCCCGACACGAACAGCATCGGCAACAGCGCGGCCACCACCGTCAGCGTGGCGACGATGGTGGGGTTGCCCACCTCGGCCACCGCATCGACGGCCGCCGTGGCGCGGTCGCGGCCATCCTTCATCCCCCAGTGCCGAGCGATATTCTCGATCACCACGATGGCGTCATCCACCAAAATCCCGATGGAGAAGATCAGCGCGAACAGCGAGACGCGGTTCAGCGTGTAGCCCATGATCCAAGCGGCAAAGAGCGTCAGCAGGATCGTCACCGGAATGACGATGGCCACCACCACCGACTCGCGCCAGCCAATCGCCAACAGCACTAGGCCGATGATAGACACCGTCGCAAGGCCAAGGTGGAACAGCAGTTCATTAGCCTTTTCATTGGCCGTCTCGCCATAATCGCGGGTCACGGTCAGTTCGATCCCCTCGGGGATCAGGCTGCCCTCCAGCGCCTCGACCGCCTCCAGCGCCTGTTCGGCCACCCGCACGGCATTGGCCCCGGCCCGCTTGGCCACGGCCAGCGTGACCGCCGGGCTGCGGCGCA
>CALLZQ010000736.1 GCA_937858255.1 uncultured Tabrizicola sp. | reverse complement strand
GCATCGGTCACGGGATCAAGGCCCCAGATCAATGTCGCGTAATCGGTCGCCACAAAACCCAAGGGAACAAGGCCCTGCTCCTCCATGGTTTTCGTCACCAACAGGCCCAGCGTCTGCATCGCGTTGCGCCCGGCGAAACCATAGATCACCAGATGTTCACGCCCGTCATGGGGAAAACTTTCCAACAGCAGGCTGCCCGCATCAGGCAGGCGCGACACCTCGCGTTGCAGCGCCAGCCAGGTGGCGGTGTGGGCGGGCAGTTCCGGCCAGCGCTCTTGCTGAAAGATGTCGAGAATCCGTTGGGTGAGCAGGGTGGAAGTGGCGAATTTCGTGCCACCAAACACCGCGATCTTTGGCTCGCGTCCCGGTTGGCGCGTGACCTCGACCGTCAACTCGTTCAGCCCCTCATAGCGCACGACCTCGCCGCCGATCAGAAAGGTGTCGCCGGGGGTCAGCGTGGCGGCAAAGGCCTCTTCCACCTCACCCAAGGCCGCGCCGCCGAACCGGCCCTTGAGGCGAACCTTCAGCGTTTCGCTGTCGATGATGGTGCCGAGGTTCTGGCGGATCAGCGCGGCGCTGCGCGGATCGCGCAGATGCCAGCGGCCGCCGGTTTCCTTTAGCCGCTGCCATTTGTCATAGGCGCGCAGGGCGTAACCGCCGGTCGCGACGAAATCCAGCGTCTCGTCAAAGGCGGCCCGGGTCAGCCCGGCATAGGGGCCGGCACGCCGTACCTCTTGAAACAGGGCCTTGGCCTCAAACGGGCCGGCACAGGCGGTCATCAGGATATGCTGGCACAGCACATCGCGCGGCCCCGGCCCGCGCGGCTCGCCATCCAGCGCATGCGCGCGCACGGCTTCCAGCGCGGCACGGCATTCGACCACCTCAAAGCGATTGGCCGGCACCAGCAGCGCCTTTGACGGCGCGTTATAGCGATGGTTCGCCCGCCCGATCCGCTGAACCAGCCGTTTGACGTTCTTGGGCGCCCCGACCTGAATGACCAGATCGACATCGCCCCAGTCGATCCCCAGATCGAGCGAGCCGGTACAGACCACGGCCCGCAGCGCGCCTTGGGTCATCGCCGCCTCCACCCTCTCCCGCTGTTCGCGCGCGAGGCTGCCGTGGTGAATGCCGATGGGCGGGCCCGCCTCATTTTGCAGCCAGAGGTCGTGGAAGAACAGTTCCGCCTGCGCCCGTGTGTTGTGAAAGATCAGCGTGGTGCGGTGGCGTGCCACCTGTTCCAGTATCTCGGGCATCGCATAACGCCCGCCGCCCCCGGCCCAAGGCGGCGGCGCAGCGGTTTCCAGCATCGAGATGTCCGGGTCCGGCCCCGGATCGGCGGTCAGGATCACCGTCTCGGGGGCCAGAAAGCGGGCAAGCGCGGGCGGATCCTCGACCGTGGCTGACAGGCCGGTCAGGCGCAGCCCGGGTGCCAGGCTGTGCAGCCGCGTCAACAGCAGCGTCAACTGATCCCCCCGCTTGGATTCGGCAAGGGCGTGGATCTCATCCACGATCACCCGTCGCAGACCGGCAAAAATGCGGGGGCTGTCCTCATAACTCAGCAAGAGGGCGAGGCTTTCCGGCGTCGTCAGCAGAATCTCGGGCGGATCGGCCCGCTGGCGGCGGCGCTGGGTATAAGAGGTGTCGCCCGTCCGATCCTCGACCCGGATCGGCAGACCTGCCCCCTCGATGGGCGCGCGCAGGTTGCGGCGGATGTCGGCGGTCAGCGCCTTGAGTGGCGAGATATACAGCGTATGCAGCCCCCGCACCGGCGCCCGCGCCAGTTCAGCCAGCGTGGGCAGAAAACCGGCCAGCGTCTTGCCGCCCCCGGTGGGCGCGATCAACAGGCTGGCCGGTGCCTCGGCCAAGGCCAGCATCTGCCGCTGATGCGGGTGCAGTTCCCAGCCCTTTGCCGCGAACCAATGGGCAAGGGCGGGGGGCAAGTCGGGCGTTTCAGGGGGCAAGGTCATGATAGGGGGAGGGTAGCGGCCCCCTTGGCCGCGTCAACGGCCCGCAACGCGGTGATTTTGCTTGCCCGCCGGGGGCAGGGGGCCTAATCCGCTGTCATGCGGATCTTGTTTCTGGGCGATGTGATGGGGCGGGCGGGGCGCACGGCGATTGCCGAGCGCTTGCCAAAGCTGCGGGCCCACTGGGGCCTCGATTTCGTGGTGGTCAATGGCGAGAATGCGACCAGTGGCGCGGGCCTCTCGGGTGATCACGCGCGGCTGATCCTTGAGGCGGGGGCCGATTGCATCACCCTTGGCGATCATGCTTTTGACCAGAAGGACATGCTCAGTTTTATTGAGCAGGAACCGCGGATCATTCGCCCGCTGAACTTTTCCAAGGTCTCGCCGGGCAAGGGCGCGCGGGTCTTTACGGCGACGCAGGGCCGCAAGGTTCTGGTGACGCAGGTGCTGGGTCAGGTGTTCATGAAACGGCCCTTTGACGATCCGTTCAGCGCGATTGAGGGGGTGTTGAAAACCCACTCCCTCGGCGGGGCGGTGCAGGCGGCGCTGGTCGATGTCCATGCCGAGGCAACCAGCGAAAAGATGGGCATGGGCCATTGGTGCGACGGGCAGGCGAGCCTTGTTGTCGGCACCCATACCCATGTGCCGACGGGGGATGCACAGATCCTGCCCAAAGGCACGGCCTATCTGACCGATGCCGGCATGTGTGGCGATTACAACAGCGTCATCGGCATGGAAAAGCTGGAGCCCTTGCGCCGCTTTGTCACCGGCATGCCCAAGGCACGGTTTGAGCCTGCGGCGGGTCCGGCGACCCTTGCCGGGGTGTTTGTGGAAACCGACGACCGCACCGGTCGGGCGCTGAGGGTGCGGATGATCCGTCAGGGTGGGCGGCTGGAAGAGGCGGCCCCCTGAGGCCCGGATCGCCTTTTTAGGGGGCAGAGGGGCCGCCCGCGCCGGCACGCATGATCTTTCGCAAGGACAAGTTGACCCCCGGTCTGTTGTTTCGCTTGTCTTGAAGGGGGCGGATGTGGCATTGCTCGGCCCGCGTGGAGCGAGCCGGGCGGATGTTGCCTGACGGTCTGGCAATATCCGCGTGGCGGCCGCAGCCTGGGAGGCGGTATGTTCGGATTTGAGCTTGCGGCGGAATGGCAGCCCTGGGTGGCGCTGGCCCTTCTGGCCGTCATGTTTACGATGTTCGTCCTCGAGACCTATCCGGTCGAGGTCGTGGCGATCATGGGTGCGGCAATGATGCTTGTCTTGGGCATCTTGCCGGTCTCGGATGCAGTGGGCGTGCTGTCGAATGCCGCGCCCTGGACCATTGTCATGATGTTTCTGGTGATGGGCGGGCTGGTCAGGACCGGCGCCGTCGATATGGTCATCCGGGCGGCTGAGCGACATGCCGGCAGCCGACCACGGATGACGGTGCTGGCGCTGTTCAGCTTTGTCGCTGTCGCTTCGGCCTTCATGAACAACACGCCGCTGGTCGCGGTGATGATCCCGGTGGTGATCCAGATCGCCGCGCGGATCGGCCTTGCGCCGTCCAAGCTGCTGATCCCCTTGTCCTATATGACAATCATGGGCGGGATGATAACGCTGATCGGCACCTCGACCAATCTTTTGGTCGATGGTGTCGTGCGCTCGGACGGGATGGAACCCTTTGGAATTTTCGAGATCGCACCCTTGGGCCTTGCCGTCACGGCGGTGGGGGGGCTGTTTGTTGCGCTCTTTAGCAATCGGCCTTTGCCCGGACGGCAGACGGCAGGGGGGGTTCTC
>CALLZQ010000735.1 GCA_937858255.1 uncultured Tabrizicola sp. | reverse complement strand
TTCCTGATCACCGCCATCGCCTTTGCCGGCCTGTCGCTCTATGGCTACACGACCAAGCGTAACCTCTCGGGCATGGGCACGTTCCTGATGATGGGGATGATCGGCCTCTTGGTGGCGATGATCGTCAACCTCTTCCTCGGCTCCGCGCCGCTGGCCTTTGCGATCTCGGTGATCGGCGTGCTGATCTTTGCCGGCCTGACCGCCTTTGACACGCAGAACATCAAGAACACCTACATCCAGCATGCGATGGCGATGGATGAAGAGTGGCTGGGCAAGGCCGCGATCATGGGCGCCCTGCAACTCTACCTCGACTTCATCAACATGTTCATGTTCCTGCTGCAATTCCTCGGCAATCGCGAGTGATCTGGCTGGCATAACGATCAAAGGGCCGCCCTCGGGCGGCCCTTTTCTTTTGGCGCGGGTCTGTCAGAGTGCGGGCAAAAGGAGATCAGGATGCCGCATTTCACCCCCGCGCAAATGAAACAGGATCATTCCGACGGGGCGGGCAATCCCTGTGGTCCTTATGCCGCGCTGCTCTGTTCGGATACCGGTGGGCTGAGCCAGTTCGGCGCCTTTGTCGAGATTCTGCCCCCCGGATCGAAATCCTCGATCAAGCATTGGCATCAGACCGAAGATGAGATGATCTATATGCTGGCCGGAGAGGTCACATTGCATGAGGGCGCGACGCAAAGCCTGATGCGACCGGGCGATTGCGCCACCTTCAAGGCCGGCGAGGCGGTGGGGCATTGTCTTGAAAACACCAGCGGGGCCGAGGCGCGTTATCTGGTGATCGGGACGCGCGCGCCCCGGGATGTCGTGACCTATCCCGACCATGACCGGGTGGTGCAGATTGACAGCGCCAGCGGCGCGCGGGTTTATACGACGCTGGATGGCGCGCCGGCAGAGACGCCTTACAAGCTCTGATCCGGCCAGTCGCGCACCAGCGCCCGCGCCTCTGCGCCAGAGCGCAGCCGAATTACCACAATCCGGCCCTGATGGGTGTCGGTCAGCCGCGCCATCGCGGCCCGGGAACGATGCCGCGTCCGCCAGATAAAGGCCCAGAACGGCAAGGTTTCCTTGTTGAACCCCTCGGGGCAACCTTCGGGCAGATCGGGGCGCGTGCGGCCATGCCATATGGCCGTGCGGCGCAGCACGCGCCAAAACCGCAGCCAGAGCGGCAGATCCAGCCAGATGATCGCCTCGGCCCGCGCGGCGCGATTGGCCCATGTGCGCGAATGCCCGCCCTCGAAAATCCAGCGATCCTGCGCCTCGACCGCATGACAGGCCCGGGTCTTTTCCTCGGGCGACCGTTCGATCCATCCGGCCTGCCAGTGGATATGATCCATGTGATAGACCGGCAGCCCGGTCTTTTCGCCCAAGGCGCGGGCGAGGGTAGACTTGCCAGAACCGGGCTGGCCGATGATCATGATCCGCTGCATGGCCCCTCCACGGCCCGGAAATGCAAAAGGCCGCCCGAGGGCGGCCCGTGCCAGTCAAGGCGGCGCGATCTTACTTGATCTTGCCTTCCTTGTATTCCACATGCTTGCGCACAACGGGATCATACTTGTTGACCGTGAACTTCTCGGTCATGGTCTTGGCATTCTTCTTGGTGACGTAGAAATGCCCGGTGCCTGCCGTCGAGTTCAGACGGATCTTGATCGTCGCCGGTTTGGCCATAGTCGTTTCTCCTAGATCGGAAAACCTGCGTTTTCCGCGAAATCCTTGAAGCCTGCCTTTTACCCGGGCTTGGGTCAGAGTCAACAGCGAAACGCCGCCGTTTCGGCGGAAATCTTACACCCCGCCGACCGGGGCGAGGGGTGTTTGCGCGGATGGCCTATAAGCCGGATTCTGTCCCGGGGTTACCCCCTTGGATGACCATTCCTCTGCCCTCGCCGTTACCGACGGGATCTAGCTGCCAACCCGGGCCTCTGGGCTGAAGCGTCCCTGCGGAGGTCTCTGCTGTCGCCTTGCGGCGGGCGCAGACCTTTCCACACGAGGCCCCTATTCGGCATTGCTCCGGGTGGGGCTTGCCGTGCCGGCCCTGTTGCCAGAACCGCGGTGAGCCTTACCCCACCGTTTCACCATTGCTCCGCAAGCGGAGCTGTCTGTTCTCTGTGGCGCTTTCCCTGGGGTTGCCCCCGCCGGGCGTTACCCGGCACCGTTGCCTCATGGAGTCCGGACTTTCCTCGCGCCCCGTTTCCAGAACACGCGGTCATCCAGCCATCCGCGCGGGGTGGGAATTACGCCGTGCCCTGCGGCGCGTCAACGGCGATTGTCGCCAGCGCCGCGAGGATTTGCAGATCCTCTGTCGTCAGCGGCCCCTCGGCCCAGGGACGAAAGCGCAAGCGCAGCGCGCGCAGGATCAGCTCGTCGGAATAATCGCCATAGCCCGCCTGCCGCGCGAGTGCGCAGAAATCGCTCACACCCACCGGGGTCGGTGACAGTACGGGCCAGATCGCCAACCCCTGCCGCGCCAGCCGCCGCCAGTCGAATCGCCTTCCCGGGTCGGATTTGCGGTCCGGCGCCATATCGGAATGGCCGATCACCCGATGCGGCGGAATATCCCAGCGCGCCATGATCTGCCTCAGCAGTTCCTCAAGCGCCCGCATCTGCGGCTCGGGGAACGGGTGGTCGCCCCGATTGGCCAATTCGATGCCGATGGAGTGGCTGTTGATATCGGTCAACCCGGCCCAGGCCCCCGCCCCGGCATGCCAGGCGCGCATTTCCTCATCCACCAGCGCCTCAACCGCGCCGGCCTCAGAGATCAGCCAATGCGCCGAAACCTCGGCCACCGGGTCGCAAAGCCGGTCGCGCGCCGCCGCGCAACTCTCCATCCCCGTGTAATGCAGCACGATCAGCGAGGCGCGCGCGCCACCCCGCCGTTCCCCGAAATTCGGCGAGGGCAGGCTCACCGCAGGCGGAAGGGCGACGGATCCCAGGCGCAGGCATAGCCATCGCCATCGGGGTCAAGACCCAGCCGATCACGCTCTGGCCCGCCCTTGGCGAGGAACTCGGTCTGGGCCAGATCGGGCGAGGCATAACGCGCGCATTTGGCAGCATTATTGCCCGAGCCAAAGGAAGACCGCTTGTACAGCGGCGTACCCACCGGGTTGGTGGTGGCCAGCGCGTAATCGACGATATTCGGCCCCAGCTCACCCGGCCGCGTCGGCAGGGCACCCGGCTGGATCACCACATATTGCGAGCGGTTGCGTTCAATCCGTTCCTTGTCGCTGGCAATGGTTTCGCGCTGCGACACGGCCTGGAAGTCGTTTTCATCCGAGATGCCGGGGTTGGCATGGATCATCTCGCCCGATTCCTCACGGATATTCGACGGCGCATTGCCGCGCGGGCGGTCATCGGA
>CALLZQ010000734.1 GCA_937858255.1 uncultured Tabrizicola sp. | reverse complement strand
GCGGCGTGCCGGCGGCGGCCCACACCTCGGCCAAGTCAAACAGCCGCCCGGCGGTCCCTGTGGGGCAGGGGGGCAGATGACCGAGCGGTGCGACCCCGCCGATGGCAAACCCGGTCAAGGCACGGACGACGTTGATGTCGGCCCGGCCCAGCGGCTCTCCGGCCAGCGCGGCGGCCCTCCCCGGATCGACCTGATTGCCGCCGGCGGTCAGGAACAGATACAGCCGCCCGCTGGCGCCCTGAAACAGGATTGACTTGACGATCTGATCCAATGCGCAACCGGCCGCATCCGCCGCCTGTTGCGCCGTCCGCGTCTCGGCACCCATCTCCACCGGGCGGCCCGGCAGGCCCGCTACCTCTAGCGCGGCAATGACTCGGGCAAGGCTTTTGGACATCGGCTTCCCCCCGTTTTCCCGTTGCGGGCCAAGCTGTCGCAGGCCACCGCACGGGGCAAGCGCGAAATCGCCCCGCATACCGCAAATGCCAAATTCGCCCGATTGACCTTGGCCATGGCATCGGATCATCTGCCGGGATGACAGCCGATTTCCGCACCCGCCTTCGCCGCCAGCCCTTGCCCTTTGACCCTGCCGCCGGGGCGGAGGTACGGGCGGAATTTACCGATCTTGGGCCGGAACTGGCCGGCCTGATCGAGGGAACCGTCGGGTGCAGCCCCTTCCTCAAAGGCTTGATATCGCGTGAGGGGGAATGGCTGCGTGCCGCCCTCTCTGCCGCGCCCGAAGCGGCGCTGGCCGAGACCCTATCCGGGCTGGGGGGGCTGCCGCTCGACCAGCTTGGGGCCGGGCTGCGGGTGGCCAAGCGGCGGCTGGCGCTCCTGACGGCACTTGCCGATCTGGGGGGCGTGTGGTCGCTGGCCGAGGTGACGGGCGCGCTGACCGCCCTTGCCGACCGGGCGGTCGATCTGTCGATGCGCCGGCTGGTGGCCGAGGAAATCGCCCGTGGCAAGCTGCCCGGTGCCGTGCCCGAGGATGCGGCGCAGGCCGCAGGGATGGTCGCCCTTGCCATGGGAAAGATGGGGGCGGGCGAGCTGAACTATTCGTCCGACATCGACCTGATCTGCCTTTTTGACGAGACGCGCTATCCGGGCGCCGAGCAAGAGGCCCGCGCCGCCTTTATCCGCGTGACCCGCAAGATGGCGGCACTGCTGTCCGATATAACCGCCGAAGGCTATGTCTTCCGCACCGACCTGCGGCTGCGGCCCGACGCAGCGGTGACGCCGGTCTGCATTTCCATGGCGGCGGCCGAAGCCTATTACGAGGCGCAGGGCCGCACCTGGGAACGTGCGGCCTATATCAAGGCGCGGCCAGCGGGCGGCGATCTGTCGGCAGGGGAGCGGTTCCTCAACGCCTTGGTGCCCTTCGTCTGGCGCAAGCATCTGGATTTTG
>CALLZQ010000733.1 GCA_937858255.1 uncultured Tabrizicola sp. | reverse complement strand
ATAGACCGCGCCGCCCGCGCAGGGGCCCATGATCAGGCTGATCTGCGGCACCACGCCCGAGGCCATGATGTTGCGCTGGAAAACCTCGGCGTAACCGGCGAGAGAGGCGACACCCTCTTGAATCCGCGCGCCGCCCGAGTCGTTCATGCCGATCACCGGCGCGCCGTTTTGCAGCGCCATATCCATGATCTTGCAGATTTTCTGGGCATGAGTTTCCGAGAGCGAACCACCGAAAACGGTAAAGTCCTGCGAAAAGACATAGACCATACGGCCGTTGACCGTGCCCCAGCCGGTGACCACACCATCCCCGGCCGGGCGATCTGCCTCCATGCCGAAATCGGTGCAGCGATGCGCCACGAACATATCGAACTCTTCGAACGAACCCTCGTCGAGCAGCAACTCGATCCGCTCGCGCGCGGTCAGCTTGCCCTTGGCATGCTGGGCGTCGATGCGGCGCTGTCCGCCCCCCTGACGCGCGGTGGCACGGCGGGCTTCAAGCTCTTGCAGGATATCTTTCATGGCGGCCTCCTCCCCTTGCGGATGGCGCACATTATGCGCGCAGCGACGACGGGGGAAGCAAAATACGGTAAATTTGCATATCTTTGACAGAAATATATTTGCTAATTGCAAATTAGCGAATATTGTTATTATACAGTTACTTACGATAACACCCCTTGTCACTTCGCGCCGCAGAATTTCACCCGCGCGCATCAACCGGCCCTAAGGACCAAATGCCGCATCCCGGCCTTGCCCCGGTGCGTGGCCCGGATATACCTCGCACGATCCTAGATCGGAGCGCACCATGTCCCTGCCTGTCCCCGTGATCACCATCGGCCTCTTGCTGGCCAGCAATATCTTTATGACCTTTGCCTGGTACGGGCATCTGAAGTTCAAGACGGCCCCTCTGCTGGTGGTTATCTTTGCCAGTTGGGGGATCGCGCTTTTCGAGTATCTCTTGCAGGTGCCCGCCAACCGCATCGGCCACGGCCACTTCAGCGCGGCGGAACTCAAGACCATACAAGAGGTGCTGACCCTCTCAGTTTTCGCGGTATTTTCCGTGTTTTACCTGAAAGAGCCGCTGACCTGGAACCATCTGGTCGGTTTTGGCTTCATCGCGCTGGGGGCGTTCTTCATCTTTCATAAATGGGCATAGGCGCACAGTGGTGTCTGCCGGAACGGCGTGGACAAGGCGACGCCCCGGGTCTAGCTCTGGTCCATGAAAACAACCAGATTTCTTGACCGGACCACGCCGCCGCATATCGCGACGCTGATCCTGATGGCGGGCCTGTCGGCCCTGACCATGAACATCTTCCTGCCCTCGCTGCCCGGCATGGCCGCCTGGTTCGATGCCCCCTATGCGCTGATGCAATTATCGGTATCGCTCTATCTGGGGCTGTCGGCGGTGTTGCAGATCCTGATCGGGCCGATTTCTGACCGGTTTGGGCGGCGGCGGACGATGATCGGTGCCTTGCTCTTGTTTCTGCTGGCGACGCTGGGCACGCTGCTCGCGCCCACGGTCGAAAGTTTTCTGATCTTTCGCATGTGTTAGGCCGTCATGGCCGCTGGCATGGTCCTCAGCCGGGCGATCGTGCGCGACATGGTTTCGGATTCCGAGGCCGCGAGCATGATCGGTTATGTCACCATGGGCATGTCAATCGTGCCGATGATCGGGCCGGTGATCGGCGGCGTGCTGGACGACTGGATTGGCTGGCAGGCGAATTTCGCCCTGCTTCTGGTGCTGGGGCTGGTGGTGCTGTGGCTGGTCTGGGCCGATCAGGGCGAGACGGCAAAGATGCAGCGCGTCACCCTGACCCAGCAGATCGCGCAATATCCGGCGCTGCTCCGCTCGCAGCGGTTCTGGGGCTATGTCCTCTGTGCTGGGTTCACCTCGGGCACCTTCTTTGCCTATCTGGGCGGCGCCCCCTTTGTCGGCAATGTGGTCTTTGGGCTGAGTTCCAAGCAGATCGGTCTGCTCTTTGCCCTGACCGCCATCGGCTATGCTGCCGGAAATTTCCTTGCCGGGCGGTTCTCGGTGCGGGTCGGGCTGAACCGGATGATCCTTGCCGGGGCGTTGGTGGTAACCCTGGGTCTGGGGGGCTTGTTCCTCGTCACGCTGGCGGGGGTGCATTCGCCGGTCGTCTTCTTTGGCTTTACCATGTTCCTCGGCTTGGGGAATGGCATCACCTTGCCGAATGCCAACGCAGGGATGCTGTCGGTGCGACCCGAGCTTGCCGGGACGGCCTCTGGCCTTGGCGGGGCGATCCAGATCGGCAGCGGCGCTTTGCTCGCCGCACTGGCCGGCGCGCTGCTGACCCCCGGCTCGAATGAGATGCCGCTGATCCTGTTGATGCTCGGCTGTGCGGCCTGCGCGCTTGTTGCGATCCTGTGGGTCATGCAGCGGGCCCGGGCTATAGGCCTGACCAGCTAGCAGTTTTGCAAACCCCATAGAACACCACGGGACTTGACGTGCAGTTTGCAAAACCCAGAATAGCCGCCGGTTAGCTCGGGGGGATCATGGCGACGCAAAAGCTGTACGCCGGGGCGAAGCTGCGCGAGATGCGCACCCGCCTTGGCCTGACGCAAAAGGCCTTTGCCGACAAGCTGGCGGTCAGCCTGCCCTATCTGAACCAGATGGAGAACAACCACCGCCCGGTTTCGGCGGCCGTGGTGTTGGCACTGGCGCAAGAGTTCGGGCTGGATGTGACCGAACTGACCGTCGGCGAGAGCGAACGGCTGGTCAGCGATATGAAAGAGGCGCTGGCCGATCCGGTCTTTGCCAATGCCTCGCCTCCTTTGGCCGATCTGCGGCTGGCGGCCTCGAATGCGCCGGCTCTCGCCCGCGCTTTTCTGGACCTGCACCGCGCCTATCGCCAAACCCATGAACGGCTGGCCAGCCTTGACGAGGCGCTCGGCCGAGAGGATGCGGCCCTGCGACCGAGTCCCTGGGAAGAGGTGCGTGACTTCTTTCACTATTGCGACAATTATATTGATGCCGTTGACCGGGCTGCCGAAAGATTCATTACAGATTCGAACGGGCGGCGCGATGTACTGGTCGCCGCGCGTGAGGCATTGGAGCGGCGCGGCATCTCGCTGACCTTTACCGACACCTCTCAGATGCGGCGCTATGAGGCCGGGGCGCGGCGGCTGGAGATCTCGGCCCGGGCAGCGGGGCCGACGCAACGCTTTCAGCTCTTGCATCAGGTGGCGCTGATCACCCAGAATGATCTCTTTGACGCGACCCTGGATCTGGCCCGCTTTCACACGCCAGAGGCGCGTGAGATTGCCAAGCTGGGGCTGGCCAACTACTTCGCCGGCGCGGCGCTGATGCCCTATCGCAGCTTTCTGGCGGCGGCACAGGAGGCGCGGCATGACCTCGAGCGTCTGGCCGATATTTTCGGCGCCAGCATCGAGCAGGTGGCACACCGCCTCTCGACCCTGCAACGCCCGGGGGCCAAGGGGATTCCGTTTTTCTTTGTCCGGGTCGATCAGGCCGGCACGATTACCAAACGCCACTCGGCCACACGTTTGCAATTTGCACGGTTCGGCGGCGCCTGCCCACTGTGGAATGTGCATCGCGCCTTTGAAACCCCGGGCCGATTCCTGCGGCAACTGGCCGAAACGCCGGATGGGGTGCGCTATCTTTGCCTTGCGCGCGACGTCTCAAAACCCGGCGGCTCTTTCCATGCCCCCACCCGCCGCTATGCCATCGGCCTTGGCTGCGAGGTGCAGCATGCCGATGCACTGGTCTATGCCGATGACATGGACCTCAAAGGCCGGTTTGAGCCGATTGGCATCTCTTGCCGGATATGCGAGCGCCCCGATTGCCACCAGCGCTCGGTCCCGCCGCAGGAACGCCGGCTGCGGGTGGATCCGCACCGGCGCGACGTGCTGCCCTATGAGATTGCCCCCTGAATGACAAAGGGGCTGCCCAAGGACCGCCCCCCGTTTCAGTCGCCTGCCGGTCAGCCGTGGCTGGCCCCATGGGTCAGGTGATAGGCGATATGATCCTTGAGGTGGCTGCGTTTGCGGCGCAATTCCGCCTCGGCCTCTTCTGAAATCGCCTCAACCCGGGTTTCGGCCCGATGCACGGCGCGGTTCACCTCATGATACTGCTCAATCAGACGGGCGAAATGCGCATCCGTCTGCTTCAGCTCGGAAATTTTTGCTGCGGCGTCCGGGAATTCCTCGGCCAGTTCGTGCGGGGTGTTCGACATGCGCGCCTCCTGTTCTTGACGTTACGCCTCGATTCTAGGTGGCAGAGGCGTGCCCTGCCTTGACCCTAATCAAACCGGGCAGTTCAGCGCTGCGATGTCCGCCAGCCGGGGTTGATCCAGGGTTGCTGGTTCGAGGGTGCCAGCGGCTGACGTCCCAGAATATGATCGGCGGCCTTTTCCCCCACCATGATCGAGGGGCCGTTGAGGTTGCCATTGGTGATCTGCGGAAAGATGGAACTGTCAGCCAGTCGCAGCCCCTCAACCCCGATCACCCGGCATTCCGGGTCTACCACCGCCATCGGATCGCTGGCCCGACCCATGCGGGCGGTGCCGCAGGGGTGATAGGCGCTCTCGGCATGATCGCGCAGGAAGGCGTCGATCTCATCATCGGATTGCAGCGCCGCCCCCGGCTGGATCTCATGTTTGACATAGGCTTGCATCGGCTCTTGCGCGAAAATCTCGCGGGTCAGGCGGATGGTGGCGCGGAAATCCTCCCAATCCTGCGCCTCGGACATATAGTTGAACCGGATCACCGGCGCGTCCTTGGGATCAGCCGAGCGCAGCGTGACCGAACCGCGCGATTTCGCCCGCATCGGCCCGGTATGAACCTGAAAGCCATGGCCCTCGGCCGCGGCCTTGCCATCATAGCGCACAGCAATCGGCAGGAAGTGATACTGGATATCGGGATATTCGACGCCCGCGCGCGAGCGGATGAAACCACAGGCCTCAAACTGGTTTGAGGCCCCCAACCCCTTGCGGGTAAACAGCCATTGCGCCCCGATCACCGCCTTGCCCAGAAGGTTCCAATACTTGTACAGGGTGATCGGCTGCTTTGAGGCATATTGCATATAGATCTCAAGGTGATCTTGCAGGTTCGCCCCGACGCCGGGCCGGTCGGCCACCACCGCTATTCCATGCTGGGCCAAATGCGCCGCCGGGCCGATCCCCGACAACATCAAGAGTTTCGGCGAATTGAGCGACGAGGCGGCGAGGATCCCCCCGCGCGCCGCCCGGATCACCACAACCGCCCCCGACTGCTCAATCTCAACCCCGGTGGCGCGGCCATTTTCGATCACCACCTTGCGCGCCAGCCCCCGCACGACTTGCACGTTTCCGGTTTTCAGCGCCGGCTTCAGATAGGCATTGGCCGCCGACCAGCGGCGCCCCCGGTAAATCGTCGCCTCCATCGGGCCAAAGCCCTCTTGCTGCTCGCCGTTATAATCCTGTGTCACCGGATAGCCGGCAGCGCGCCCTGCCTCGATAAAGGCGTTGAACAAGGGGTTCCGGCGTGGCCCGCGCGTGATGTGCAAGGGGCCATCGCTGCCGCGCCACTCTGGCCCCTGCCCGCCGTGGCTATGTTCCATCCGCTTGAAATAGGGCAGCACATCGGCATAGGCCCAGCCATCGGCCCCCATCCCGGCCCAGGTGTCAAAGTCGCAGGCATGGCCGCGCACATAGACCATCCCGTTGATGCTGGAAGAGCCGCCGATCACCTTGCCACGCGGCGTCACCAGACGCCGGTTGCCCAGATGCGGCTCGGGTTCAGACATATAGCCCCAGTCATAGAGGCCCATGTTCATCGGATAAGACAGCGCCGCCGGCATCTGGATGAAGGGACCGGCATCCGAGCCGCCATGCTCGATGACGA
>CALLZQ010000732.1 GCA_937858255.1 uncultured Tabrizicola sp. | reverse complement strand
GGCGGCGCGTCTGCCGCGCGGGGTGCGCGCGGCGCTCTTGGCCGGATGGCAGGCGGACCCCTTGCTCAGGAAGGCGGCCATGGCCCCGGCAGCGGTGGCCGAAGACCGGCTGCACCTGCCCGAATTCACCCGGCGCGGGCGGCTGTTGTGGCAGGCGCTGACCCGGATGTACTGATCAGTGCGTCCGCATCGCCTCGGGCCGCAGCCAGAGCCAGATCAGCGCCCCGCCCGCCAGCACAAGGAAGGGCAGCATTGCCAGATTGACCAGTTGCCAGCCGGCCTGCACCGAGCCGCCCGAGCAATTCATCAGCCCGCCCGAGGAAAAGCTGGCCATGGTCACGCCGCCGAACACCACCAGATCGTTCAGCCCTTGCAGGCGCCCGCGCTCTTCGGGCCGCTGCGCCGAGGTCAGCATGGTGGTCGCGCCGATAAAGCCAAAGTTCCAGCCGATGCCGAGGAGGATCAGCGCGATGAAGAAATTCTCAAGCTCGACCCCCGCCATGGCGACCGCGCCGGCCCCGGCCAGAATGATCAGACCAAGGGCAATCACCTTCTCGACCCCGATCCTTGCAATGACATGGCCGGTGATAAAGCTGGGGGCGTACATGGCTAGAACATGGGCGCGCACCACATCGGCGGCATCCGAGGTTTCAAACCCGCAGCCCACCACCGCCAAGGGCGAAGAGGTCATCACAAGGTTCATCAGCGCATAAGAGACAGTGGCACAAATCATCGCGACGGCGATGGCCGGGGTGCGGATCAGTTCGGCCCGGCTGCGGCCCATGGGATCGCCCGCCGCTTTGACCTGCGGGCGGGGGATATTCAGACCCGCAAACAGGAACATCCCGGCAAGGTTCAGCCCGATCACCGCGAGATAAGTGCCGAGGAAGGGCACCACCATGGCATTTGCCGTGACCTTGACCAGTTCCGGGCCGAGGAGGGCCGACAACAGCCCCCCCGCCATCACCCATGAAATCGCCTTGGGCCGGAAGGCGTCCGAGGCGGTATCGGCGGCGGCAAAGCGGTAAAAACCCTGCGCGCTCATATAGATGCCGGTGAACAGGGCGCCGAGGATAAAGATCCAGAAGTTCTGCACATAGAGTCCATAGGCACCGATGGCTGCCCCAAGCGCCCCGCCAAGCGCGCCGACAACAAAGCCGCGCCGCCGCCCATGCCGCTGCATATAGGCCGAGATCGGCGTCGCAGTCAGCATCGAACCGATGACGGTCAGGCTGATCGGCAGTGTCGCCCAACAGGCATTGGGCGCCAGCGACTGACCCGCCAGACCGGCGATGGTGAAAATCATCGGCATCTGCGCGCCAAGGATCGCTTGGGCAGCGACCAGGAAAAGCCCATGGCGGCGGGCGGTGGAACCGGGTTTTATCATCACGCGCCTCGCGGTAGGCCCTTGGCCCGGAACTGGCAAGGGCCGAGCGCACCGCCGGTCGCGCGCTGAAACAAAGGGCAGGGCATGGTCGGGCGGATTATCGAGGGGCCAGAGGATGTGGCCGAGGGCGCGGCCTGGCTGGCGGCGCATCACCCGCCCTTTGCCAAGGCGCTGGAGATGACCGGCCCCCTGCCGCTGCGGCGCCAGCCGGCGGGCTTTGCCACGCTGCTCTCGGCGATTGTCGGGCAACAGGTCTCGGTCGCCTCGGCCAAGGCGATCTGGGCGCGGCTGGAGGCGGCGGGAATGACCGAGCGCGCCGCCGTGGCCGCCAGCGACGAAGAGGCGCTGCGCGCCCTTGGCCTCAGCCGGCAAAAGGCCCGCTATGCGCTGGCGCTGGCGGGGTCATCGGCGGGTTTCACCGCAAGCCGGGCCATGGCGGGGGGGGGGGGGGGCGCCCGACAGGCGGCCGCGCCCGGCCGCCGGCGCCGGACCGGC
>CALLZQ010000731.1 GCA_937858255.1 uncultured Tabrizicola sp. | reverse complement strand
CGGTTCTCATCCGCCGCCGGGGGCAGCCGCCCCCGCCGAATAGGCTAAAGGCTCGCAGCCTCATAGAGCGGCGTGGTCGAGTGGTTCCATTCCGTCTGATACAGCCGCAGCCAGCGGTCGGCCTGCACCTCGCCCTTGTTCAGCGCCAGGACCAGCGGGGCCAGATAGACCTCTTCGCCAAGGCCGCGCGCCGCCAGACCTGCCTGCGACAGCGCCACTGCTGCGCGGGCCAGATCGACCAGCCGCACGCCCCCGGCCTCGCCCGCAAGGGCCGAGATCGAGGCCGCCACCCGCAGTCCCTGACGGGTGTCGGCATCCAGCCCCTTGACCAGATCCCACGCCGCATCAAGCGCGGTGGCATCATACATCAAGCCGACCCAAAAGGCGGGAAGGGCATTCAGGAACGGCTCGCTGCCGGCATCCGCGCCGCGCATCTCGATGAATTTCTTGACCCGCGCCTCGGGGAAAACCGTGGTCAGATGGTCGGCCCAATCGCTGAGCGTGGGCTTTTCGCCCGGCAGGGCCGGCAATTCGCCGCGCAGGAAATCGCGAAAGCTCTGCCCCAGCGCGTTGTGATAGACCCCGTCGCGGTAGACGAAATACATCGGCACATCCAGCACCCAATCGACATAGCGCTGAAAGCCGAACCCCTCTTCAAAGACAAAGGGCAGCATCCCGGTCCGGCTGGCATCCAGATCGCGCCAGATCCGCGCGCGCCACGACCGATGGCCATTCGGCTGCCCCTCGAACAGCGGGGATGAGGCGAAAAGCGCCGTCGCCACCGGTTGCAAGGCCAAGGCCACGCGCAGCTTTTTCACCATATCGGCCTCGGACCCGAAGTCGAGGTTCACCTGCACCGTCGAGGTGCGGTACATCATCTGGGTGCCCAGCGTGCCGACCCGGCCCATATAGTCGGTCATCAGCCGGTAGCGCCCCTTGGGCATCCGCGGCATCTGCTCATGCGTCCAGTCGGGCGGCGCACCGATGCCCATGAACCGCACGCCCATCGGGCCGGCGATCTCGGCCACCTCTTCCAGATGATTGCGCAATTCCGCCGCGCCCTGATGCAGATCGGCCAGCGGCGCACCTGAGAGTTCAAACTGCCCGCCGGGTTCAAGACTGATATTGGCGCCGTTGCGGGTCAGGCCGATGACATTCCCTGCCTCATACAGCGGCGACCAGCCAAAGCGCTGCTCCAACCCCGCAAAGATCGCAGAGATTGAGCGCGGGCCGTCATAGGGCAACGGCAGGCGGCTGTCGGTCAGCCAGCCGAACTTTTCATGCTCGGTGCCGATGCGCCATTGATCCTTGGGTTTGCAACCGGATTCGAGATAGCCGGCCAGTTGGTCAAAGCTCTCGATAAGGCCGCCGCCGGACTGAGGAATGGACATGTGGCAAGGCTCCGGTCTGGGCAGGCTGCAAGGATCGTCAAAGGCGTAAAGAGGTGTCGCGACTGTTTGCCCAAGTCAAGACACCGAAATGCAAAACCTGCGTTACATCACAAAAGGTGATAAGGCCCGCGCCGTTCAGCCGGCGACGACTCCGCGCCCCTGACGGCGCCAGACGAGGCGAGTCTCGGTCAAGGCGCCGCTGACAAGGCCAGGGCCACCCGCCCCCGGATCGTCCAGCGCGGCGACCAGATCGGCGCTCGACAGGCCCGGCAGGGCGGCAAAGGCATCGAACAGCCCCTCGGCCCCGCTGGCATCCAGCGGCACCAGCAGTGCCTGCCCGTCGCCCTGTTTCAGCCGCCAGACCCGCCGCCCGCCAAGGCGCAGCAGCCGAATCTCTGCCAGATCGGCCAGCGAGACAAAGCCGCCGGTCTGCGGCCCCATATAGGCGATCTGCGCCTCATCCACCGTGACCACGCCCGGCGCATCGCCCATGGCGCCAAAGCGCAGACGGCGCAGACCCAGCAGGCCAAGGCCACCGCCGCCCAGAACCACCGCCGCCCCCAGCGGCACCAGCAGATAGCCCCCCAGCCCGATCAGCCAGACCCCGATCAGCGCCAGAACGCCCCCCGCGATCACCTCGCGCCCCTGCCAGAGCGCGGCCCTTGCGCCGGGGCGGATCATTGCCAATCCCCATGGCGTGCCTGCCAAAGCGCGAGGGCGGCAATCGCCGCCGTCTCGGCCCGCAGGATGCGCGGCCCCAGCCGCAAGGGGCGCACAAAGGGCAGGTCACGCAGTTGCGCCTTTTCCTCTTCGGAAAAACCGCCCTCGGGGCCGATCAGGATCGCGGCGGGGGCACCCTCGCCCCGGTGATCCGCGCTTGCCTCTGGCGCGGCGGCAAGGGTCTCATCCGCCCAGAACAGTACCCGCCCTGCGGGCCAATCGGCGAGCAGGCGCGCCAAGGGCTGCACCGCGGCCAGTTCGGGCAGATGGGTGGCGCCGCATTGTTCGGCGGCCTCGATGGCATGGGCGCGTTCCTTGTCGTCGCGCCAGCGCTCAGAATTGGTGTAGCGGGTCTGCACCGGCACCAGCCGCCGCACCCCCATCTCGACCGCCTTTTCGACGATGATCGCGGTGCGATCCTTTTTCACCGGGCTGAAGATCAGCCACAGATCCGGCGGCATCCTCTGGGCACGGGTCTGCGCCGCACAGATCAGAAGGCCGCGCTTCTTGCCCGCCTCGGCCACCTCGGCCCGCCATTCGCCATCCTGCCCGTTGAACAGCAGAACCCCCGCCCCGACCGACAGCCGCATTACCGCAAAGAGGTAATTCGCCTGCTCGGGGCCAAGCGCCACGGCTTGCCCCATGCCCAAGGGCTGATCTACATAAAGTCTGACCTTCGCATCCATGGGCGGAAAGCTATGACCCATTCCCCGGAATTGCCAGAGGCTGCCCCGCAAGAAAGCGGTACGGTCGCCGATGCCGTGCGCGGCAATTGGGTGGACCGGCTGGCGCCGGCCGCGACGCGCCCCTTTCTGCGGTTGTCGCGGGCCGACCGGCCCATCGGCACTTGGCTGTTGTTCCTGCCCTGCCTTTGGGGCGTGTCGCTGGCCGCCGCGGCGGGCGGCGGCTTTCGGCCCTGGGATCTGTGGCTGGGCCTGTCCTGCGGGATTGGCGCCTTTCTGATGCGGGGGGCGGGCTGTACCTGGAATGACATCACTGACAGAGAGATTGATGCCGGGGTCGCGCGCACCCGCTCTCGCCCCCTGCCCTCGGGTCAGGTCACAGTGCGGCAGGCGTTGATCTGGATGGGGGTGCAGGCGCTGATCGCGGCGCTGATCCTGTTCAGCTACAACCAGCTGTCCATCGCGCTTGGCGTGGCCTCGCTGGGTCTGGTCGCGGTCTACCCCTTTGCCAAACGGTTCACCTGGTGGCCGCAGGCCTTTCTGGGCCTTGCCTTTAACTGGGGCGCGCTCTTGGCCTGGGCCGCCCATGCCGGCGAGGTGCCGCCCGCCGCCCTCGCCCTCTATGCCTCGGGCATCGCCTGGACGCTGTTTTACGACACGATCTATGCCCATCAGGACAAGGAGGATGATGCGCTGATCGGCGTCAAATCCACCGCCCGCCTGTTTGCCGACAACAGCCGCGCCTGGCTGCGCGGGTTTCTGGCAGCGACCGTGGTGCTGATGGCGCTGGCGGTGATGCTGGCGCTGTTGCCACAGCGCGACCCGCTGCAACTGGTCATCGGGCTGGCTGCCGCCTGGGGCATGGGGCTGCATATGGCGCGGCAACTGGCGCGTCTGGACATGGATGACCCCGACAATTGCATGAAGATCTTCCGCTCAAACCGCGATGCCGGGCTGATCGCTGCGCTGTTTCTTGCCGCCGCCGCCCTCGTTTGATTGATCCTTTGCCGACCACGACTTAAGCATGGGCCAACCTGTAGAATCGCGGGGTAAACCCGCGACCAGAATGGACCCTTGCCCTTGCCCAAGCGGATCGTTGCGAAACTGAACAACGGCTTTGGCCGCAATATGGCCCAAGTGATGATTTCAGTCGGCGTCTTTGCCGGCGCGGGCGTGTTGGCCGGGCTGGCAGCCTGGGCCTCATCGCTGGCCATCGAGGCCCGGACGACCGAGGCGGTTCGCGCCAAAATGGGCGAGGCCGATGTGGGCTGGATCACCGTGTCGTCCGACGGGCTGCAACTCTTGCTGACCGGCACCGCCCCGAATGAGGCCGCCCGCTTTCGCGCGGTCAATCTGGCGGGCAGCGTGATCGATTCCAGCCGGGTGCGCGACCTCTTGGATGTCACGCCGGTGCAGGCGATCGAGGCACCGCAATTCTCGGTCGAGATCCTGCGCAATGACGACGGGGTGCAGTTGATCGGCCTTTTGCCCGTGGGCAACCCGCCCGACACCCTTGTCAGCGAGGCCGAGGCGCTGGACAGTGCGACCCCGGTTTCCGACATGCTGGAAACCGCAAACTACCCCTCGCCCGAAGGCTGGGACGCGGCCTATCGCTTTGGTATTGCCGCGATGAAGATGCTGCCGCGCTCGAAAATCTCGATCTTCGCCGGCAAGGTCGAGATCAAGGCGATTGCCGACAGCGCCGAACAGCAGCGCCGGCTGGAGAGCGATCTGGCCCGCCAGCGGCCCGAGGGTGTGGCGACGGTGATCGACATTTCGGCCCCGCGCCCGGTGCTGACCCCCTTTACCCTGCGCTTTGTCAAAGATGCCGAGGGTGCGCGGTTTGACGCCTGTTCGGCCGATACCGAGCGGGCGCGCGACCGCATTCTGGCGGCAGGTGTGGCGGCCGGTGTGGCGGGCAAGGCCGGCTGCACCATCGGTCTGGGTGTGCCCAGCCCCTCGTGGGCCGAGGCGGCGGGCAAAGCGATTGCGGCAGTTGACGCGCTTGGCGAGGCCAGCGTCACCTTTTCCGATGCCGATGTGACCTTGACGGCGGAAAGCTCGGTGCCACAGGCCGATTTCGACCGGGTTGTCGGCGAATTGCAGGCCGCGCTGCCGGATGTCTTCTCGCTGACCGCCACGCTGGCGCGCAAGGCCGATGCCACCGCTGGCCCGGCGGAATTTACCGCGCGGCTGTCACAGGAAGGTGCTGTGGAATTGCGGGGCCGCCTGACGGATGAGTTGCTGCGCGATG
>CALLZQ010000730.1 GCA_937858255.1 uncultured Tabrizicola sp. | reverse complement strand
CCGGCCAGCGAAGGCCGATCGGTGCGGCGCCCCTTGCCTTGGCTTTCCGGGTGAAAGCCGGTCTGCGCCGGCGCTAAGACAAAGCAGCCTGTCTCAATCGCGCGGGCCCGCAGCAACACCTCCCAATGCGCGGCGCCGGTCAGGTGGTTAAAGGCCGCCGGCACCGTCAGGATCTGTGCCCCCGCCTGCGCCAGCCGGCGGTACAGCGCCGGAAAACGCAGATCGTAACAGACCGTCATGCCCAGCGGCACGCCCTCGACTTCGGTCAGGACGGCGCGATCTCCGGGGCGATAGCCGGCACTCTCCCGGTAAACCTCGGTTTCCGAGATATTCACATCAAACATGTGGATCTTGTCATATCGCGCCCGAAGCGCCCCATCGGGGCCGATCAGGATCGAGCGATTGGCAAACCGCCCATCGGGATCATGGGTCAACAAACCCAGTGAGCCTGCCAGCACCCAGACGCTCTGGGCTTTTGCCTCGGCCCGAAGGGCGGCCAGCGTGGGATCATCCGCTTCGCTATGGAAAACCCGGCGCTGATGATCGCGGTTCGAGGACAGCGCATTGGTGCATTCCGGCGTCAGGATGAACCGCGCCCCGGCTGCCGCCGCCTCGCGGAAATAGGCCAATGTTCCCGGCAAATTCTCTGCCGGGGTATCGCCCACCGTCAATTGCACCAACGCCGCGCGCATCAGCCTGCCAACATCGGGTCGAGCCGCTTGCGCGCATCCAGTTCGTGCAGGTCATCACAGCCGCCGACATGGGTTCCGCCGATGAAAATCTGCGGCACGGTGCGGCGCCCGCCGGCGCGTTCGGTCATCTTCATCCGCAACTGCGGATCGCGGCTGACGTCAATTTCGGTGAAGTCCACGCCCTTCTTGCGCAAAAGCCCCTTTGCGGCATGGCAGTAAGGGCAGAAGGGTGTGGTGTAAATCTCGACCGGCTTCATATGCCTATTCCCGTTAAGCCCGCATTCCGCGCGGGACTATAAGGATTTAGGCATCCTTCGCAACGCGCGACAGGGCTAAAACGGAAATCCGGCTTGCGCCGGCTGCAATGCAGGCCTCGGCAGCCGCCGCAAAGGTCGCGCCTGAGGTCATGACATCATCCACCAGCAGGACCGAGCGCCCCGCCACCAGATCGGCCCGTCGCGGAGGGACCACCATCGCATCAAGCAGATTGGCAAAGCGCGCCGCGCGGTCCCGCCCCTCTTGGCTGGGGGTGCGGTGCAGGCGGTGCAGCAGATCGGGGGTATGGTCCAGCCCCGCCAGCCGGGCCACCTGCTGCGACAGCAGCGCCGCCTGATTATACTTCCGGCGCAGCAGGCGGCTCCAGTGCAGCGGCACCGGCGCGATAATCATCCGGGGGTCGAGAATCGGCATCGCAGCCCGGTAAAGCCATGCCCCCAGCGGTCGAGCCAGATCGACCCGGTCAGCATGCTTGAATTGCAAGATCAGATCGCGTGCCCGGTCGCGATAGAGCAGCGCCGCCCGTCCATGGGACCATGGGCGCGCCTGATGCAGGCATTCGTCACAATGCGGCGCCTCTTGATCCTGCCCCCCGGGCAGGGGCGTGCCGCACAGATCGCAAACCGTGCCGACAATGAACGGCGTCTCGCGCCAGCAGGTGCCGCACAGCCCGTAATCGGTCGTCACCCGCGCATCGCAGCACAGGCACTGCGGCGGGTAGACCAGATGCAGCAAGCCTTGCATTCCCATCGCATGCCCCTCATCTTCCGCGCCATGCAGACGCCGCCCCAACTGATCGACCGCATCGCCCTGTGCCGCAATCGCGCGCGGGCGACAGAGACCTTTCTGCATGAAGAGGTCTTGGCCGAGGTTGAGGAAAGGCTGAACGAGGTTAACAGGCGGTTTACGAAACCCGCCGTCGTGAGTTTTCTTCCCGGGCTATGGCAGGGTTTGGGTCCGGTCATTGCCGATGACGATCTGCTGGATCTGACCCCGCAGGACCATGATCTGATCGTCCACGCCCTTTGTCTGCATTGGGCGAATGATCCGGTCGGGCAACTGGTCCAGTGCCGCCGTGCGCTGCGCCCCGACGGGCTGTTCATGGGCTTCCTCTTTGGAGGGCAGACCCTGCATGAATTGCGCGCCTGTCTGGCCGAGGCCGAGGCGGAAGTGACCGGCGGCCTCTCACCCCGCGTCTTGCCAATGGGCGAGATCCGCGATCTGGGCGGGCTGCTGCAACGCGCGGGCTTTGCCCTGCCCGTCGCCGACAGCTTTACCAAGACAGTGTGCTACCGCGATGCGCTGCATCTGATGCAGGATCTGCGCGCGATGGGAGAGGGCAATGCCCTTGCCGCGCGGCTGCGCCGGCCCACCCGGCGGGCCGTCCTGCTGCGTGCCGCCGAGATCTATCAGCAGAACTATGCCGATGCCGAGGGACGCCTGCCTGCAACCTTTGAGATCATCTGCCTGACGGGCTGGGCGCCCGACGACAGCCAGCAAAAACCGCTGCGCCCCGGGTCGGCCCAGCAGCGTCTGGCCGAGGCATTGCGCACGGCGGAAATGCCGCTGCCGGATCGGCACTCGGGCAGTTGACCTTGTGGCCCGCGGGGTTATCTCCGGCACAACAAAAACACCAAGGGGACAAAGATGGCTCAGGGAAAATCCGCAAAACCACAAGCCGAAATGGTGCCGCCCGGCGCCGGCAGGCTGGCCCATGCCCCCGGTGACCACCCGCCGGTGGCGCGGGCGCGGATCGGGGTTCTTCTGGCCAATCTCGGCACGCCTGACCACTACAGCTATTGGCCGATGCGCCGCTATCTGAACGAGTTTCTCTCGGACAAGCGGGTGATCGACTACCCGAGCTGGAAGTGGCAGCCGCTGTTGCAGGCGATCATCCTGACCAAGCGCCCGTTTTCCAGCGGTGCGAATTACAAGCTGATCTGGAACGAGGAACTGAACGAAAGCCCCTTGATGACGATCACCAAGGCGCAGACCGCCCGGATTGCCGAGGCAATGGCGGCGCGGCACGGTGATGCGGTCATGGTCGATTTCTGCATGCGCTATGGCAATCCCTCAACCGAGTCGAAGCTGCGCGCGATGGTCGAAGCAGGCTGCGAGAAGGTATTGTTTTTCCCGCTTTATCCGCATTACGCCGGGGCGACCAGTGCAACGGCCAACGACCAGTTCTTCCGCGCGCTGATGCAGGAACGTCGTCAGCCGGCGGTGCGGACGGTGCCGGAATACTTCGACCATCCGCTTTATATTGAGGCCCTCGCCCAGTCGGTCGAGCGCGCCTATGCCGCCCTGCCGCGTCGCCCCGATGTGCTCGTGGCCAGCTACCACGGCATGCCCAAGCGCTATCTGATGTCGGGCGACCCCTATCACTGCCATTGCGCCAAGACCACACGACTGTTGCGCGAGCGGCTCGGCTGGGACAAGGGTGCAATCGACACCACCTTCCAGTCGGTCTTTGGTCCCGAGGAATGGCTGAAACCCTATACGGTCGAGCATGTGGCGGAACTGGCGCGTCAGGGCAAGAAACACATTGCCGTGATCGCCCCGGCCTTTTCTGCCGATTGCATCGAAACGCTGGAAGAAATCAACGGTGAGATTCGCGAGGCATTCGAACATGCCGGTGGCGAGAGCTTTACCTATATTCCCTGCCTCAACGATGATGCAGCCCATATCGAGGCCCTGACAACCATCATTGATGAGAATCTGGCCGGTTGGGTCGGGGCGCGCTAATCGGCGCCAACCCGACCCGACCGGGAACCACAGGCCCTGAAATAGAAAAAGACGGCAGAGAACCTGCCGTCTTTTTCATGAGCCGATCAAAAGATCAGTTCGAGGCGGCCGCAGCAGCGATCACCAGCAGGAGCAGCAGCGGAACAACGATGCCGCCAGCCGACGACGAGGTCGCAGCTTCAACGACTTCCGGTTCCATGACCGGTGCTTCCATGCCGCCAGCGAAGGCAGCGGTAGCGGCAACCGTCAGAGCGGCGGCGAGCGCAAGTTTCTTCATGTTAACCTCCAGTTATCGCATACCGCCGAATGTTGCAGAGGCGACGGCATGCACCCAAGACTATTCCTCGTGATCCCTTCATAATCAGCTTCGAAGGGCATTTGCAATCGACCAAGTAGGCAGGCCAAATGGTCGGCCATCTTGTCGTCAAATTAGCAACACCTGCGTGCCAACTTGCGCGAGCGCAAAGAGTTCCTGAATGTGTTCATTATACAGGCCGACGCAGCCATTTGACGACCGGCGACCGATCTTGCGCGTGTCATGCGTGCCGTGGATCCGGTAATAGGTCCATGACAGGTAGAGCGCATGTGTGCCCAGCGGATTGTCCGGTGCGCCACCTTCGACAACATCCGGCCAATCGGGGTTACGCTCTTTCATCGAGGGGGTCGGGCGCCACGGCGGCGCCACCACCTTTTGCACCACCTCGGTCCGGCCCCGGCGAGTCAGATCTTCGGACAGCGGCACCGAGGTCGGGTAAAGGCGGTAGATGCTCTTGTCCTCGGACCAGTAATGCAGCGCGCGTGAGGTGATATCGACCAGAATGGCCCCCTTGCGGGTATCGGTGAAATACGCGCTCCAGTCCAGCATACGGAAGCTCGAGATATTGTTGCGAACCGAGCCGCCATTCGTCTGCTGCGCCATCGCCGGGGTCAGGCCTGCCGCCATTCCGGCAGCCGCAGCGCCCAGAAACAGCCGCCTGTTCATCGGGTCTTGCCCGGAAGTTCCCATCTGCTCACTCCTGCGACATAGGATTTTGCGATGTGCATACATCCGCCGGCGCCTTCCCGCAAATCAAACCCCCGTCAATCGGCAAGGTCACGCAGAGTTGGGTTTGAATTCATCACAGCCTTTCGATAAGACCGCGAAAATGCGTACAGACCGGATGGGTGTCACGATTATGAATAGACGGGCAGTTCTGAGCATGGCCGCTCTGGGTCTTCTGTCGGCCTGTGTATCGACAGGGCAGATTCCGCTTGATGAAAACGGCCAGCCCCTGCCGCAGGTCTATCAGATCAAGCCGGGGATGGAGGGCGAGATCACCTATCGCCTGCTCGACTCGGTCAATTCGTTGCGCCGGGCGCAGGGGGCACAGCCCTTGGCCTTTAACGCGGCCCTGAATGCCGCCGCCGCCACCCATTCGCGCGACATGGCGGTACAGAACCGACCGTGGCACTTTGGCTCTGACGGGTCTTCGCCGCTGTTGCGGGTGCAGCGCGTAGGCTATACCGGCCGCCTCTTGGGGGAACTGATCTCGGAAACCTATGAGACCGAGCTGGTGACGCTGGCCGCCTGGATGCGCCAAGACGACACCCGCGCCGTGTTGCTGGATCCGGCCGCGCGGGAAATGGGCTTTGCCTGGTTCCAGGAGCCCAGCGGCAAGATCTGGTGGACCCTCGTCACCGGCGGCTGATCCGGCATCGGCGGGGGGGAACCCCCGCCCGCGGTTTAGGGGCAGGTGGGGAACACAGGTTCCTTCCTGGTTATCGC
>CALLZQ010000729.1 GCA_937858255.1 uncultured Tabrizicola sp. | reverse complement strand
GTGACCGCATCCTCGTCATGCAGCACGGCCGCGCGGTCGAGGAACTCGGCCGCGAAGACCTCGCTGCGGCCCGCATGAAAACCGACTACGCCCGCACCCTCTTCAATGCCTCCGCCGACCGTATGATGGCCTGATCCCGCCCCATTTTCTGTCCCGAAATATCCCGGGGTCCGGGGCAGAGCCCCGGGGCCTGACCCAAGCGCCTCCCCTTCGCACCCAGCAGAGTTACCGCCCATGACCCCTGTTTTCGACGGCCATAACGACATCCTCCTCCGCCTCCTGCTCGACCCCGATGCGCGCGAGGCGATCTGGCTGACCGGTCAGGGTCAGGGCCAGCTCGACCTGCCGCGGATGCGGGCGGGTGGCTTTGCCGGCGGCTTTTTCGCCATTTACCTGCCCTCGCCTGTCGCCCATGACGATGCCGATTACCGCGCCGCGATGGAAAACCCGCCCTTCCGCCTGCCCCTGCCCGATCTGATCGACGCCCGCGCCGGCCTTTCCCCCGCCTTTCACGCCGCGGCCCTGCTGCTCTGGATGGAGCGCGCCTCGAACGGGGCCTTCCGCCTCTGCCGCACGGCGGCTGAGGTCCGGGCGGCGATGGATCAGGATGTGATCGCCGGGATCATGCACATGGAGGGGGCCGAGGCGATTGATGAGGGCCTCGACAACCTCTACGCCTTTTACGCCATGGGCCTGCGTTCGCTCGGCCCGGTCTGGAGCCGCCCGACCATTTTTGGCGATGGCGTGCCTTTTGCCTTCCCCTCTTCGCCCGATACCGGCCCCGGCCTGACCGACGCCGGCAAGCGCCTGGTCCGCGAATGCAACAGCCTGAAGATCCTGATCGACCTCAGCCATATGAATGAGGAAGGGTTCAACGATGTGGCCGCCCTGTCCGATGCGCCCTTGGTGGCGACCCACTCCAATGCCCATGCGCTCTGCGCCTCATCGCGCAACCTGACCGACCGGCAGCTTGACATGATCCGCGACAGTGGCGGCATGGTCGGGCTGAATTTTGCCGTCAGCTTCCTCAATGCCGACGGGCGGCGCGACGCGGGCTGCGGTTTTGAGCCGATGCTGCGCCATCTCGACCATCTGATCGGGCGGCTGGGCGAGGATCATGTCGGCCTTGGCTCGGATTTCGACGGCGCCGAGATCCCCGAGGTGATCGGCGATGTCACTGGCCTGCCGCGTCTGGTCGAGGCGATGCGGGCCCATGGCTATGACGCGCCGCTAATTGACAAGCTTTGCCATGGCAACTGGTTGGCTACGATTGAACGTGTGATCGGCTAAGCCCCATCTGACCCAGATCAAGGCGACATCTGCAACATTTCGCATATTTCGCTGATCCAAGGGGAGAGGACGGCGCCATGGATCTGACAGCCCTGCTTGAGGTGATTGATGAGGCGCCGCTCGCGGCGCTGTTCGGGCTGATCACCGGCGCGGTCTTTGGCGTGGCGGCGCAGCGCTCGTCTTTCTGTCTGCGGGCGGCGGCGGTCGAATTCGCCCGGGGCCGTCTGGGCCCCAAGGTCGCGGTCTGGCTCTTGACCTTTTCCACCGCGATGATCTGGGTGCAGGGGGCGCAGCTTCTGGGTCTGTTCCGGGCCAGCGATGCGCGGATGATGGCCGTCACCGGATCGTGGTCGGGCGCGATCATCGGCGGGCTGATGTTCGGGGCCGGGATGGTGATGGCACGGGGCTGTTCGGGCCGGCTTCTGGTTCTGGCCGCGACGGGGAACCTGCGCTCGGTCGTCTCAGGGCTGATCTTTGCGGTCACGGCGCAAATGGCGCTGCATGGCTGGCTGGCGCCGCTGCGCCAAAGCCTTGCCGGCCTCTGGGTCACGCCGGGGGGGCAGAATGTCAACCTGCTCTCGCTCGCAGCCCTGCCCGATGCGGCCGGGGTTGTCATCGGCGCCGTCTTTGCCGCCTTGGCGCTCTGGCTCTCGGCCCGCCATCACCTCGGCCGGGCGCGGCTGGTCTTTGCCTCGGGCGTCGGTTTTGCCGTAGCCCTTGGCTGGGTGCTGACCTTCAGCCTCAGCCAGGTGGCGTTTGAGCCGGTCAGTGTGACCTCGGCCACGTTTTCCGGCCCCTCGGCCAGCACACTGATGTTCTTTCTGACCGAAAACCCGGTTCTCGATTTCGATATCGGGCTGGTGCCCGGGGTGTTTCTGGGGGCTTTCCTCTCATCGGTTCTGAAACGTGAATTCCGGTTTCAAGGCTTTGAAGGGGAAAGCCAGATGCGCCGCTCGATGACCGGTGCGGTGCTGATGGGCTTTGGCGCCATGCTGGCGGGGGGCTGCGCCATTGGGGCAGGCGTCACCGGCGGGTCGATCTTTGTTGCAACCGCCTGGCTCGCGCTGTTCTGCATGTGGCTGGGCGCCGCGATCACCGATTTCCTGCTGGATCAGCGCGGGTTGTGGCCTGCCCCCGCGCTCTGACCTGCGCTATTCAAACTCCATCTCGGCAAAGACCACGCCGGCATTCTTGGTCGCCAGTTCCTCGAATGTGTCGAGATGCGCCCATTGCGACTGATCAACGTAATAGGCCCCGGCCAGATCGCCGCCAGCCTCGATATGCGCCGCGATCTTGGCCCGCAGATCGGCGACATAGTCGCGGGTATAGCGCGTCACCTGCGCAAGGTTCGTCGGGTGGCCATGGCCGGGAATGACGTAAGTCGGGTTCAAGGGCATCAGCGCATTGTCCCAGGTGTCGATCCAGCAAGAGGTACAGGTGCCCTCAAAGATCGGCGGCATGCGTTCGTGAAAGGCGATGTCGCCCGCGATCATGATGGACCATTGCGGGATCCAGACCTGTGTGTCGCCGGGGCTATGGGCGGGGCCAAGGTGCAAAACCTCAACCGTGACGCCGCCCATTTCGACCACCTTGCGATCGGTG
>CALLZQ010000728.1 GCA_937858255.1 uncultured Tabrizicola sp. | reverse complement strand
ATGCAGATGAAGCGGCGCGCGACCGGGCCTTTGCCTCGCCCATGGGCGAAGGAATGGCGCAGGCCTATGACCGGCTCGACCGGCAGTTGATCGGGGCTTGATCCTTCCGTTGCGTCAAGAGACAGTTGCCGCAAGGGCAGGCAGGTCGCCGCGCCCGCAACAGCGGGGTACGACATGGCAAAAATCGGCATCGTCGGGGCGGGTCAGGTCGGCGCGGCAGCGGCCTATGCCATGGTGTTGCAGGGGGCGGCCTCGCAGATCGTGCTGGTGGACCGCAATGAGGCCCTCGCCCGCGCGCAGGCCGAGGATATTGCCCATGCCGTGCCCTTTGCCGCGCCTTCGGTGGTCAGCGCCGGGCCGCTGACGGCGCTTGAGGGCGCCGATATCGTCGTGCTGGCCGCCGGTGTGGCGCAAAAGCCGGGCGAGACGCGGATCGACCTTCTTTCGCGCAATGCCGAGGTGTTCGACACCATTCTGGGCGCCGTCCGCACCCATGCCCCCGGGGCGATCCTGCTGATCGCCTCGAACCCGGTCGATGTGATGACCGACATTGCCACCCGCTTGTCGGGTCTGCCTCCCGCGCGGGTCATTGGTTCCGGCACCATTCTGGATACGGCGCGGTTTCGCAGCCTGCTTGCCCGGCATCTGGGGATCTCTCCGGGCTCGGTCCATGGCTATGTGCTGGGCGAACATGGCGACAGCGAGGTTCTGGCATGGTCCAGTGCCCGGGCCGGGGCAACACCGATCCGCGACTTTGCCGCACAGGTGAAATCCCCGATCACCAGCGATGTGATGGCCCGGATTGACGATGGCGTGCGCCGCGCCGCCTATCGCATCATCGAGGGCAAAGGTGCCACATGGTTCGGCATCGGCGCCGGCCTCAGCCGCATTGCCCGGGCCATTTTGCGCGATGAGCAGGCCGTGCTCTCCGTCTCGATCCAGACGCCCGAGATCCTCGGCGTGACCGGCGCGACACTCTCTTTGCCGCGCATCGTGGGCCGGCAGGGCATCACCGGCGATCTGATGCCCGCGCTGGATGAGGCGGAAACGGTGGCGCTGCGCGCCTCGGCCCGGATGCTGGCCGATCTGGCGGGCGCGGTGCGGCTGGGCTAAAAGGCGGATCCCCGAACGCGCCGGAAGGGCCCCGCCATGCGCCATGCCACGATTTTCGACTGTGAATTCCTGACCGCCGAGGGCGCCTTGTCGCGCCTGTGGAGCGGTCCGCATGACCCGGACCCGGTGGTGGCGCAGATCGGCGTGGTGCGACTGGGGCTGGAGGGCGCCTTTCCCCTGCTGGATCAGCGGCGCCTCTATGTGCAGCCCTTGGGTCGTGACGGGCAGCGCCTGCCGCTCGATCCCTATTTCACCGCCCTGACCGGGGTCAGCGAGGCCGATCTCGACCGCGAGGGGAAGCCCCTGTCCGATGCCTTGGCCGAGTTGGACCATTTCGGCGGGGACACCCGGCTGTGGTGCTGGGGCAAGGATGAGTTCAACATGGTGGCGATCAGTTGCTATGTGCAGGGGATCGCCCCACCCCTGCCCGCGGGCAGATTTGGCAATGCAACGCGCCTGTTGCTGAAGGCCGGGATGCCCGCCGAGGATCTGCGGCGCATCAGCAGCGGACAATTAGCCGATTACTTTGGCCTGCCGCATCCGCCGCTGCGCGGGCATGACGCGCTGGACGATGCCACCAGCATCGCGCTGGTGCTGCGCCATCTGCTGACCAAGGGGGCCTTGCAGCCGGGCGATCTGGACTGACCGGCCTCAGGCCCCCAGCAAGGCCTGCACCCGCGCCGTGAAATCCTCGCCCCGCTTCTCGAAATTCGGGTATTGGTCAAAGCTGGCGGCTGCGGGGGCCAGCAGCACCACCTCGCCCGGTTCCGCCTCGGCCGCGGCGGCGGCGACGGCGCGCGCCATCGTCTCGCAGATCTCATGCGGGGTCTGGCCGATTTGCAGCGCGAAATCGCGGGCCGAATGGCCGATCAGATAGGCCTTGACCACCGAGCCCAGATGCGGCGCCAGCGCGGCGATGCCGCCATCCTTGCCCATGCCGCCGGCGATCCAGCGAATGCGGGGGAAGGCCTGCAATGCCTTGGCGGCGCTATCGACATTCGTCGCCTTGGAATCGTTGATGAACCGCACCCCGCCGCGTTCGCCGCCCAACTGGCTGCGATGCGGCAGACCCGCAAAGGAATGCAGCGCCTCTTCGATCAGCTTGGGTGCAAGGCCAAGCGCCCGCGTCGCCGCATAGGCCGCGCAGGCGTTCTGATGGTTATGCGCGCCGGGCAGCCCTGCAACGCCGCGCAGGTCGATGCTGGCCACCTGCCGCCCCTTGCGCCATTCGGCCAGAAACCCCTTGCGGGCAAAGACAGACCAGCCAAAGCCTTCGAGCTTGGTGCCTGACGACACCCGGATCACCCGGTCATCGCCCGGCCCCTGCCCCATCTGATTGGCAAGGAACTGGCCCTCAAGCTCATCCACACCGATCACCGCGCGATCCGGCCCGCCCTCGGCAAAGAGCCGGCGCTTGGCGGCGAAATAGCCGCCCATGCCATTGTGCCGGTCAAGGTGGTCGGGCGAAAGATTAGTAAAGACCGCCACATCCGGGGTCAGCGCGCGGGCCAGATCGGTCTGATAGCTGGACAGTTCCAGCACCACCACCTCGCCATCGCGGGCCGGGTCGATTGAGAGAACCCCTTTGCCGATATTGCCGGCCATCTGGGTCGGGCGGCCCGCCACCTCAAGGATGTGATGGATCAGCGCCGTGGTCGTCGACTTACCGTTCGAGCCGGTGACGCAGATCACCCGGGGCGTCACCTCCATCTCATCCCACTCGGCCGTGGCATAGCTTTGGAAAAACAGGCCGATGTCATTATCGACCGGGATCCCCAGTTCCAGCGCCCGGGCGATCACCCGGTTGGGCGTGGGGTAAAGATGCGGAATGCCGGGAGAGACGATCAGCGCCGCCACCCCGTCAAAGGCCGCGTTGCGCATCAGGTCGGTGGTGGTGAACCCTTCAGCCTCAGCCTTGGCGCGCGCCTCGGGGCTGTCGTCCCAGAGCAGCGGCTCGGCCCCGCCAGCCACCAGCGCCCGC
>CALLZQ010000727.1 GCA_937858255.1 uncultured Tabrizicola sp. | reverse complement strand
CGTGGTGATCGGCGAAAGCATGGATTACAGCTATGCCGCGCTGGCCCGGGCGGCGCATCTGGTGATGAACGGCGCGCGCTTCATCGGCACCAATCCCGATGTGAACGGGCCGGTGGAGGGGGGCTTTCATCCCGCCTGCGGCGCAGTCTGCGCGATGATCGAGGCCTCTTCCGGCAAAAGCCCCTATTTCATCGGCAAACCGAACCCCTTGATGATGCGCGGGGCGCTGAACCATCTGTCGGTGCGCGCCGCGAATGCGATCATGGTCGGCGACCGGATGGATACCGATGTGCTGGCGGGGCTGGAGCTGGGGCTGCAAACGGCGTTGGTCCTGACCGGCACCTCGACGCGCGAAAGCGTCGAGGAATTTCCGTTCCGGCCCGACCACATCGTGCCGCGCCTCCTTGATCTGGGTGAGGTGTTGGGGCTGGCCTAGGCCAATACCCCCTGCACCCGCGCCAGATCGACCCCGCCGGAGGCCAGATCATTGACCACCAGATTGGCGAGGGCGAAATCCTCGTCCCCCGTATAGCTCGATTTGGTGACGATGCAGGCCAGCCCCGCCGCCTTGGCCGCGCGCAGGCCGATGTTGCTATCCTCGACCACCACACAGCGCGCCGGGTCCAGCGCCATTTCATCCAGCGCAAGCTGGTAGATCGCGGTGTCAGGCTTTTTGCGCTTGACCATATCGCCGGCAAAGACGCGCACCTGCGGCGCCAGATCCGCGCCGATCAGGTGATCGACGATCCCTTGCACGGCGACCACATTCGAGGTTGAGCAGACAGCCACCCGCACCCCCGCCTTTAACGCCGCAGCGATCAGATCGCGCACCCCGGGGCGGGCCGACATGGCACCCGAGGTGACGATCTCCATGAACAGCGCGGTTTTCAGCCGGTGCATGTCCTGCAAGAAGGCATCGCGGTCGGTGATGGCCTCGGGCCAGCCGGTCTGATCAAAGTGGTGGCGGGTGCGCTCCTTGCCGCCCGCGACCTCCAACAGTTCGCCGTAACGTTCGACCGACCACTCGATCGGCAGGCCCAACTGGGCAAAGGCACGGTTAAAGGCGGTGCGGTGGCCGTCGCGTTCCGTGTCCACCAGCACCCCGTCGCAATCAAAGAGAATGGCCTGAAGCCCGGTCATGCCACCACCTTTTCGCCCAGCGAGAACAAGGAGAGGAAGGGTTTCAGGCTGTCGCGCATCACGCGGTGCTGTTCCTCCAGATAAACCAGCGGCTCACCCGGGCGTTTCTCGCGGGTATAGACCTGCCCAAAGCCCTCGATGAAATCGCGCTTGTGCATGGTGGACAGGTTCACCTTGGCGCAGCCGCGGGCGATGCAGTTGCGGAACTGGTCATCGCTGAGGCCAGTGCCGCCATGCAGGGCGATCGGCAGGCCGGTGGCCTTAGCGATCCGCTCCAAGAGGTCATAGGCGATTTTCGGCTCGCCCTTGTAGAATCCGTGCGCGGTGCCGATGGCGGGGGCGAAAACCCCCATGTTCGGCATGGCGCGGGCGAATTCGAGGCATTCGTCGTAATTCGCCAGCATCTCTTCGCCGTCGGC
>CALLZQ010000726.1 GCA_937858255.1 uncultured Tabrizicola sp. | reverse complement strand
CGCGCGGCGCCGGTTTGCGCTTTGCCTTGGCTCCGCCAGAAGGGGTGAAACCGTGGTCCTTAAGCGCATCCAGAACCTGTTGCTGCTCGGCAGGCGTCATATCCCGCAAGCTGGCCTTTCCGACAATGCGCAACTGCAGATCGCGGCGCGTATCATCGTCCAGACCCAAATGGCGGCAGCCGACCATGATCGTCCGTGTCAGCCCTGCTGCCATTGGCCGCCCCATCGCCAATTGATGCCATTCACATAGGTCGTCACGTCATGCCGATCGACGTTCAGCCGACGGGTGACGACACGGCGGATAGCCTCGATGTCAATCTCGGTAGGCACCCCACCAATCCAGTGAGGAAGCCGGGCTGCGCCTCCGATGGCGACCCCCCCGGCGGTGCGGGTCCGCCGCACTTCCGCTTCAAATCCCGGTGACGGTTCGGGTGTAAAAGTCTTGTTAACCGCCATCGCATCCCCCCGGTGCCGGCAGGGCGAGACGACGCGGCGGCTTGACCCTCTGCCCCTTTTGCACCTCGCCCAACTCTTGGAGGGCGAAACCAAGGCGCGACATGTCATCGGTCTCAATCTCAATCTTCAAGATTGCCTTGGCACCACGCACTGAGGCACTGAATGACTTGAGCCGCAGCTTCTCCGTTGGCTCACCGAAGATGTAAAACCCCATCGTCACACCTTGGCCAGATCGATGCTGACCGGCTGCCAGGCCGCCTCTTGATGCTCGCGGCGGTAGACCCTGACATAGGCTTTCGAACCAACGATCCGCATCGCATCGCGGATCGCCGCCATCGCCCGCTTCCAGCGCTCGTCGCCAATGTCGAGGCGCAGCAGCATGAAAATCTCGGACCGGTTGATCTGGCCCGGCTTGTCCGTGTTGAACGCACGGGTGACGATCGCACGCAACTCGTCCCTAGCGCCTTCAGCCCATTCGTTGAGGCAATCGTCGATCAGGGCCTTTGCGGTATTAAGCTCTGGCCCGAAGTCGATGTAATCCGCGACCTGCACCTGAATCTTCATCAATCCGTCATGGGTCATCAGGGTTTTGTTGCCCTTGGTGCCGCCGACCTTGGCCCCGTATTCCTGCTCCAGCAGGGCCTCAAAGGCGCCGATGTCGTCGAAGGTGTGAGCCTTGAACCGGGCAACTTGTTCCGAAAGGGCCACCGCATAGCCCATGACCTTGCGGACCAATTCATCCTGCAACAAATGCTGCGGCTTGATCAGGCTGACCGGGACCAATTTCCTCTTGGCGTCGCGCATATGGAGATCCCCGTCCACATCCACGCGGCCGTCAGGGATAGAGGCTGGCTGAAACTGGCTCATGCGTCGTCTCTCTTTTCTGGTTTGGGTTTCAAAAGGTCGGGGGGCAGCGCCCCTGCGCTGACGATCCCCCCCGCCATGGCAATCGCCTCGTCCATGGAAACGAGCGAGGCGCCCCGGACGCCCAGCAGGTCGATCTTCAGGACCGCTTGGGCGGCAAGGCGCTGCATCTGGTCCATGGTCCACGGTGTTGGGGCGGGGTCAGCCACGGCGCACCTCCATCAGCTGAAGGGCCGCCTTGCGTGCCTCGGCATCGGTCAGATCGCCGTTGTTCAGCACGGCTTGAACGGCAGTCAGGCACAGGTCTGGCGTCAGACCGGGGGTAGGTCCGCGCAGGATCACAGCGCGGGCAAACAGCATCTCGCGCCGATAGTCGTCATCCTCCGCGATCCGATCGGCAACGGCTTCGACACCATGCTTGACCGTGGTCAGATCGCGCCCGCCCAGGACTTGTCCGATCTCCTCCAGCGTCATGAAGGTCAGGTCACGCAACAGCCACATCAGCTCGTGACGCACCCTTGCAATCGGGCGGATCATGGTCCGTGAGTCGATGATCAGGTTGCTGGCAGCGTTGCGAAGGCGAAGGAACGCTTGGATCACCTCTTCGGCAGGCCGCGTTTCTTTCAGGGGCGCTGGCATAATGGTCATTCTTGATCCTCCGTGGGGGCGGTGGCTTTGTTGCGGGGACAGCGGGCGCAGGCGTGAAACATGCGGACGCGGGTTGGGTTGCCGATCGCAAAGGTGCGGGCCTTCTCGCGCCAGTCCTGACAGTCCTGGAGCGGGATTTCTCCGAGACCGGGACAAGTGACTTGACCCGCCATCAAAACGCCGCGGACACGCTCTTCGATGCGCTCAAGGCCCGCACCGTAGATGTTGCGCAGCACTTGGCTGACGACCGCGCCAGACCTATCCAGCCGCTTGGCAACCGCGGCCTGTGACGTACGACCGCATTCGGCGGCAAGGATCAGAATCCAATCGGGAGCCGCGTCTCCCCAGCTGGCACGAACGGTTTCAAGAGGGCTTTGAACGGTGGGTTTAAGACTGCTCATGCAGCACCCCCGATCACACGCGTTTCACCGGTATTCTGGTCTATGACCGCCTGCACACGCTTGATCACCGGGGCCATCGGCCCGGTCACCTCGACCAACCGGTAGATGGCCTCCCGCTTCATCGCAGGCGCAGCCCGGCGGGCAACAGTCAGATAGCCAACATCAAGCAAGGCCCGACAATACCTCGACGCAGCATCGACTTCGACCAGCACAGTGTCTGTCGTGGCATGCGCCGCTACATCCGTGGGGGTAAAGCCCTGCACGGCCCGGCGCATATAGGTCCACATGTTTTCCTCCGGCGTCCGTTCGCGCAGGGGGTCGATCCGGACAAAGTCAGGCTTGCAGCGCCAAAGCAAGCGGGTGCGTTTCTGGGTTGGCTCGACTTCATCCAGGGCCCCTTCGCGCAACCAGCCCCGGACAATCCGCGTCGCCTGCTCATGCGAGATACAGACCGCCGTAGCGATCTCGGCATAGCCGAACTGCTCCATGTCCAGCGCCTTAAGCCACGCGTTCTGCCGGATGGCCGGTTCATTGGCCCATGTGACGGCAGGCTTCTTGGGTTTCTTCATTCTGGTCATGCGGCCCCCCGGCGACGGGCGGCACCTGTGGCCAGACGCTGGGTTGGTGCCACACGCGGCTGCGGGGCTTCCCCACTGTGAAAATCAGCCTGCCCCCATTCCGTCATGCCGATGGTCCGCAGCCCGCGCACCTCGGCGAACTCTTTCACTTGGCTCAGGTTGGTCGAGACATTGCGCAGTGACCCGCGTGACGCGGCCAAAAGGGCACGTTTCAGATCAGGCCCCAATGCCAGATCGCGGGCATATATCCGCGCCAGATGGTCAACGTCTTCAATCGTCGCTTCTTCCATCCCGACCCAAGCCAGCATCCGGCTGTGGACCCGCTCCCAGCGCTGCAGCTTTTGCGGCAATGCCTCTTCGCCCATCAGGATCACCGGCACTTGGCTGATATCGTGTAGACGCCGCACGACCTCGATCTGACGTTCGGTCAGGATGTAGTCAGCCTCATCGATGATCAGCGGGCGCTGCGTCCGACCCAACTTCTCGCAGGCCTGTTTCAGAAGGTCTGCCGGGGTCTTGGCAGGGCTGACGCCCAACTCGGTCACGATCGTCGCCAGCAGTTCCTTGACGCCCCCCACCGGCAGGGCTTCGATATGGCAAGCATTCAGACTGTTGCAGGCATAGACCGCTGCCGTGGTTTTGCCCCGGCCAGACCGGCCGTAGATGCAACCCATCCCCGGGAGGTTCATATCCTTGTGCTGGATGCGCTTGATCAGCGTGGTCAGCCGACTGACGTTCGCCAAGGGCGCAACGCTGTTGTAAAGGGGCGGTTGTTCTGTCATTCTGATCTCCTTCAAGCCTGTATTTGCCGCCGGTAGGCCCGCCAGCCTCCGGCGGTTTTGCTCATCCCAAGTAGGCGTCACCGAAGTCGCGCCGCATTTGCGCTTCGGCCTGATATTCTG
>CALLZQ010000725.1 GCA_937858255.1 uncultured Tabrizicola sp. | reverse complement strand
CTGTTTGCGCGCCGCCGTTTGCCCGGGCGTGGGCTTTGGGGGGCGATGCTGGCCAAGTCCGGCCCCGATGATCCGATTGCCCGCCGCATCCTTGCCGTGCAGCGGCTGGAGGCTTTGGGGGGTGAGGTCTTGGTGGCGCAGGCCGATGTCGCCAATCCGGTTGAGATGGCGGCGGCAAAGGCGGCGGGCGAGGCGCGTTTTGGCACGGTCGATGCGGTGATCCACGCCGCCGGCGTGGTGGATGACGGCCCGATCCTGACCAAGACCACGGCTGAGGTCGAAGAGGTTTTCGCGCCCAAGCTGCATGGGACGCAGGTGCTTGAACGGCTGTTCCCAGATGGTTCCTTGCGACTTCTGGTCCTGTTCGCCTCGACCTCGACGGTGACGGGGCCAGCGGGGCAGATCGACTACGTGGCGGCCAATGAATATCTGAACGCCTATGCCCGGCACCGGCAGGGCGGCAAGACCAGGGTGGTCGCGCTGAACTGGGGCATCTGGCAGGGCGTCGGCATGGCCGCCGAGGCACTGGCCGATCGCACAGGCCGACCAGAAAGCCCGCGCTTGCCGATCACGCAGCCGCTGTTGGATGAGGCCGGGTTTGACGGGCAGGGCAATCGTATCTTCACAGCCAGGCTGGACTTTGACCGCTGGGTGCTGGACGGGCACCGCACGCGGGCGGGGCAGGCGCTGTTGCCCGGCACCGGCTATCTGGAGATCATGGCCGAGGCGATGGCCGCGCAGGGCGAGGGTGATGCCTTTGAAATCCGCGACCTGACCTTTTTCCGTGCGCTGGATGTGCCCGAGGGCGAGGCACGCGATCTGCGCGCCCGTCTGACCCGTAGCGATGAGGGCTATGGCTTTGACCTGCATTCGCAGGTGTCGCTGCGGGGGCGGTCGGGCTGGGTGCTGCATGCCTCGGCCCGGTTGATGCCCTTGACCGGGGCGGCGCCGCGCCTCGACCCTGCGGCCATTGCCGCCCGCCTACCCGCGCCCGAGACGGGTGAGGGGCTGGCCAGCCCTCAGGAAGAGCATCTGGCCTTTGGTCCCCGTTGGCGGGTGCTGCACAGCCGCAGCATCGGCGCGGGCGAGGGGTTGGCGCATCTGTCCCTGCCGCCCGCCTTTGCGGGTGAACCGGGTCAGGGGTGGCGCATCCATCCGGCGCTGATGGATCTGGCGACCGGCTGGGCCATGGGGCTGATCGACGGGTATCGGCCCGATCACCTTTGGGTGCCGGTCTCTTATGCCCGTGTGCAGGTATTCCGCCCCTTGCCGGCGCGGATTGTCAGCCATATCCGCAACGCGGCGCCCAATGCCGCCAGCCGCCCGACGGCAGTGTTCGACGTGACCCTTGCCACGCCTGAGGGGGAGGTCTGCATCGCCATCACCGGCTTTACCATCCACCGGCTGGAGGGGGCGCTCAGCTTCCCGCCGCCCGATCCGCGTGCCATTGAATTCGATGATGCCGGGGCGCGCGCGGCCTCGCCGGCTGAAGACCGGTTGTTGCACGCCTTTAGTAACGGGATCCGGCCCGAGGAGGGCGCCGAGGCCTTTGCCCGCGCCATCGCGGCGGGGCGGGGGCAGATCTTCGTCTCGTCGCTCGACCTGCCCGCACTGGCGCGTCAGGCGCGGGCCGTGGCCGAGGACCGGGCCGAGGGGCAGGCGTTTGAGCGGCCCGATCTCGAATCCGATTATGTCGAGCCGCGCAACGATGTCGAGCGCACCCTTGTCGGCTTCTGGCAGGAATTGCTGGGTGTCGGCAAGGTCGGGGTCGAGGACAGTTTCTTTGACCTTGGCGGCCATAGCCTGATCGCGGTGCGCCTGTTTGCCATGGTGAAAAAGGCCTATCGGGTCGAGTTCCCGATTTCGATCCTGTTCGAGGCGCCGACCATTGCCGCCTGTGCCCGGCTGATCACCGATCAGATCGGCGAACCGGAACCAGGCGCCGCGCCCAAGGTGGCGACGGCGGCGCCGGCCCGCCGCTTTACCCATCTGGTGCCGATGCACCGGGGCGAGGGCGGGGCGAAAACCCCGTTCTTCCTCGTGGCGGGAATGTTCGGCAATGTGCTGAACCTGCGCCATCTGGCGCAGCTCCTTGGCGGCGACCGGCCCTTCTACGGCCTCCAGGCGCGCGGGCTCTATGGCGATGACCAGCCACATGACAATTTTGTCGAGGCGGCGCGCGACTACATCGCCGAGATGCGGCAGGTGCAACCCCATGGCCCCTACCTCTTGGGCGGCTTTTCGGGTGGCGGGCTGATCGCCTGGGAAATCGCCCGTCAGCTTGAAGCGGCGGGAGAGGGCGTGCCGCTGGTCGTCCTGCTGGATACGCCTGTGCCGCTGCGTCCGACGCTGTCGCGCGCAGACAAGCTGCTGATCCGCGCCGCGGAATTGAGGGCCGAGGGACCGGCATTTCTGGCGCGCTGGTGGCGGGAAAAGCGCGCCTATCAGGCGGGCCTGCACGCGGGCGCCGCGCCAGAGGATCCGGCGCAATTCAACAATGCCGGGATCGAGGCGGCGTTCCGCGCCGCGCTGCCGCGCTATGACATGCAGCCCCGGGCGGGGGCGACGGTACTGTACCGTCCGCCGCTGGACCGGCGCTGGCAGGTGACGGGCGGGCGCTGGGTCACCTCGGCGCGCGAGTTTGTCTTTGCCGACAATGACCTGACCCGCTTTGCCCCGGCCCTCTCGGTGGTTGAGGTGCCGGGCGATCATGACAGCATGGTGCTGGAGCCGAATGTGCGGGTGCTGGCGGCGGCGATGCGGACCCAGATCGAGGCGGCAGAGGCCGACATCGCGGCACAATCCGCCTTGTCGCGGGCGGCGGAGTAGCGGCGATGCCCAGCGTTCTGACCGTAATCCTGAACTGGCGCACCGCCGAGATGACCCTGACCGCGACCGAGGCGGCGCGCCGCGCCATGCAGGGGATCGAGGGGGCGATCACCATCGTCGACAACGATTCGCAGGATGGTTCGTATGAGGCGCTCTGCGCGGCAGTGGACGAGCGGGGATGGGATCAGGGGCCGGTGCCGGTCCGGGTGATTGCCTCGGGCTGGAATGGCGGCTTTGGCGCCGGCAACAACGTTGGCATCCGTGCCGGTCTGCCGGGCGGGGCGCGGCCTGATTATGTCTATATCCTGAATTCAGATGCCTTTCCCGCGCCCGAGGCGATCCGCCTGCTGCTGGACCATCTGGAGGCGCATCCCGCCACCGGCTTTGCCGGCAGCCATATCCATGGCCCCGAGGGGGAGCCGCATCACACGGCCTTTCGCTTCCCCTCTGTCGCGGGGGAGTTTGAGCAGGCCGCGCGCTTTGGCCCGGTCTCGCGTCTGTTGCGCCATGCGATTGTCGCGCCGCCCTTGCCGGTGCAGACTCAGCGGGTGGATTGGCTGGCCGGTGCCAGCCTGATGATGCGGCAGGATGTGCTGGACCAGATCGGCCTGTTTGACGAGACCTTCTTTCTGTATTTCGAGGAAACCGATCTCTGCCTGCGTGCGGCGCGGGCAGGGTGGCCCACCGATTATGTTGTCGAAAGCCGGGTGGCCCATATCGGCAGCGCCAGCACGGGGATGAAGACCTGGCGGCGGATTCCCGGCTTTTGGCTGAACTCGCGGCATTACTACTACGTCAAGAATCACGGC
>CALLZQ010000724.1 GCA_937858255.1 uncultured Tabrizicola sp. | reverse complement strand
CAGCAGCCTCGGGTTCGGTGCACTCGCCGGCCTGCTGATGCTGGCGCGCACCGACCGCGTGGCGCGGGCGCTGTCTGAGGCATTGCGGCACCGTGCGGCGCGCAAGATCTATTGGGCCGTGGTGGCTGGCGTGCCGAACCCGCGCAAGGGCAGCATCAAATATGCACTGATGAAGGCGCCGGGCCGGGGCCGTGGGGGCGAGGGCGAAAAGATGGTCTGCATCCATCCCGCCAAGGTCGCGGATTTCCCGGATGCCAAGCGGGCGCAGACCGATTTCTTCACGCTCTGGTTCCTCGGCAATCGCCTGTCCTGGATGGCGCTGGAGCCGGTGACAGGCCGCACCCATCAGCTTCGCGCCCATATGGCTGAACTGGGCCATCCGATCCTTGGTGACGGGAAATACGGTGGTGGCGAGCAGGATAACAAGGGTGATGGCTGGGGCGCGGGCATTGGCGGCGATCTGTCGAAAAAGCTGCATCTGCATGCCCGCAGCCTGACCATCGAGCATCCGATCACCAAAGAGATCCTGACCTTTACCGCGCCGCTGCCCGATCACATGGCCCGGACATGGAAACTGCTAGACTGGAATGAGGACGACGTGCCTGCCGATCCGTTCGAGGCGTTCAAATGAGCGGCTGGACGGCGAAACGGTTCTGGAAGGCGGCCAGTGCCGAGCCTTCCGCGGGCGGCTTTACCGTGCGTCTGGACGGTCGCCCGGTGAAAACCCCGGCCAAGACCCCGCTGATCGTGCCCACGCTGGGGATGGCGCAGGCGATCGCGGCAGAATGGGACGCGCAGCAGGGCGCCATCCGCCCCGAGACCATGCCAGCCACCCGCGCCGCTAATTCGGCTTTGGACAAGGTGGCGCCGCTGTTTGACGCGGTGGTGGATGAGGTGGCGGGCTATGGCGGCTCTGACCTGCTGTGCTACCGGGCCGAGGGGCCGATGGAACTGGTGGCGCGACAGGCGGCCGAGTGGCAGCCGATGCTTGACTGGGCCGCCGGGGCCTTTGATGCGCCGTTGGTGGTGACATCGGGCGTGATCCCGGTGGCGCAACCGGCCGACAGCCTTTCCCGTCTGCGCGCGGTCGTGGCGGCCGAGACAGCCTTCAGGCTGGCGGCGCTGCATGATCTGGTAGCGATCACCGGATCCCTGGTGCTGGGCCTTGCGGTTGCGCATGGCCGGATCAGCGCGCCGCAGGCCTTTGACATCAGCCGAATCGACGAAAGATGGCAGGCCGAACAATGGGGCGAGGATGAAGAGGCCGCCGCTGCCGAAGCACTTCGCCGCGCGTCACTGCTGGATGCGGCACGATTCTATGGATTGTGCCGGTAACAATCCTGCCCAAAACCCGGCCAACTGGTTTGGAAGTTGCGCAGACTTTGGCGCAGACCGCAGATTCGCATAGTTTTTCCGCAAATTTTGCATGGCCGCTTGACCTTTCAAACCGCTATGGAGGAAAATAGAGGGACTGGAGGAGAGGCTCACCTTCGCCAGACCCGTCCTCTTGTGCCCAAATCGGGTGCGGGGGCACCAAAAAACGCCGGTCAAACACCGGTCACTCAGGATGAGGTAAGAATGAAAAAATCCGTATTCCTCGGCACCCTCGCAGCCACCGCGCTGCTGGCGAGGGCCGCTGCCGCCCAGACCACGCTCGAGACCGTAAAGGCCCGTGGCGAGCTGAACTGCGGCGTCAACACCGGCCTCGTCGGCTTTGCCGCGCCGGATGCGAATGGCAACTGGCAGGGCTTTGACGTCGCCATCTGCAAGGCGGTTGCCGCGGCTGTCATCGGCGATGCGTCGAAAGTCGTCTATATCCCGACCACCAGCTCGGACCGTTTCGAGCAGCTTACCTCGGGCAAGATCGACCTGCTGGCCCGTAACACCACCTGGACCTTCTCGCGCGATACCGACCTCAAGATGGATTTCGCGGGCGTCAACTACTATGACGGTCAGGGCTTCATGGTCCGCAAGGATCTGGGTGTTTCCTCGGCCAAAGAGCTGAACGGCGCCACCGTCTGCATCCAGACCGGCACCACGACCGAACTGAACCTCGCCGATTACTTCAAGGCGAACAACATGACCTACACGGCGGTTCCCGGGGAAACCAATGCCGAAGGCGAGCAGCAGTATATCGCTGGTGCCTGCGACGCCTACACCACCGACGCCTCGGGTCTGGCCGCGACCCGCGCCGCTTTTGCGGACCCGGAAAACCACATCATCCTGCCGGAAATCATTTCCAAGGAACCGCTTGGCCCGGCAGTGCGTCACGGCGACAACCAGTGGGGCGATATCGTGATGTGGTCGCTGAACGCGCTGATCGCAGCGGAAGAGTTCGGCATCACCTCGGCCAATATCGATGAACTGGCGGCCTCGTCGCAGAACCCGGAAGTTCAGCGCCTGCTCGGCTCGTCCGATGACCTCGGCGCCATGATCGGCCTGGACAAGGAATGGGCCAAGCGCGCCATCAAAGCCTCGGGCAACTACGGCGAGATCTTCGAAGCAAACATCGGTTCGGCAACCCCGATCGGTCTGGCCCGTGGTCTGAACGCCCAGTGGACCCAGGGCGGTCTGCTCTACACGCCGCCCTTCCGCTAAGGGCTGACGTTTCGAAGGGCGCGCCACCGGCGCGCCCTTCTTCTGACTGGAACAGGGTGCCGCACAAAAAGGCCGAAACGGCCTTCGCTGACAAGGGCAAAGCCCGGCAGTGCGCGGATATCAGGGGAAAATTCATGGCCGTCATCGCTGACGATCCGAAAGCTGGCTTTCGGCTGTCTATGCTCATTTACGATACTCGGTATCGTTCCATCACCATTCAAATCGTCGTTCTCTTGCTTGCCATGGCGGGTGCCGCCTGGCTGATCGACAACCTGTTGCGCAATCTGACCCAACTGGGGCGCGGGGTCGATTTCAGCTTTCTCTGGGCGCGCTCGGGCTATGACATCAATCAGACGCTGGTCGAGTACAGCAATGACTCGACACATGCGCGGGCCTGGCTGGTCGGCCTGCTGAACACGATCCTTATTGCCTTCCTCGGCTGTATTTCGGCAACCTTCGTAGGTGTCGTGGCGGGCGTGCTGCGCCTGTCGAACAACTGGGTCGTGGCGCGGTTGATGACGGTCTATGTCGAGACCTTCCGCAACATCCCGCTGTTGCTGTGGATCCTGATGATCTATGCGATCTTCACCGATGTGTTGCCGGCACCGAACGCCTTCCGCGGCGAGAATCCGGCGGCGACCATGGCGATCTTTGAGACCACGGCCTTTACCAACCGCTATACGGCGATCCCGTGGGTTCAGTTCGAGAATTCGCTGGGCTGGCTGAACCTTGGCTTTATCCAGATCTCGGTTGATTTCACGCTGGTGGTCGCGGCGATCGTTGGCGGGTTCTTGCTGAACCGTTTCCTGATCAAGCGGGCCGATGCCATCCAAGAGGCGACGGGCCAGCGGCCCGCGACCTGGTGGCAGTCGCTGCTGGCGCTGTTCGGCCCGATCATCTTGGTGTTTCTGCTGTTGGGCGGGCATTTCGATGTGCCGGTGCTGCAAGGCTTCAACTTTACTGGCGGTTTGCAGGTGTCGAACTCGCTGGTGGCGCTGTGGCTGGCGCTGACGCTTTATACCGGGGCCTTTATCGCCGAGAT
>CALLZQ010000723.1 GCA_937858255.1 uncultured Tabrizicola sp. | reverse complement strand
GTGGCCATTTCGGGGGATGGGAAATATGCCATTGGCGGCGGTTACTGGCCCCCGCATTTCGTGATCGTCGATACCCAGACGATGGAGCCGCTGAAGGTCGTCTCGACCCGGGGCGTCAACATCGACGGCAATTATGTCGAAGAGGCGCGGGTCGCCGCGATCTACAACACCCCGAACGAGCCGACCTGGCTGGTCGCGGTGAAAGAACTGGGGCAGATGTGGCAGGTGGATTATTCCGACCTCGACAATCTGCGTATCGACAAGATCGACACGGCGAAATTCCTGCATGACGGCTTCTTTGACCCGACCGGGCGTTATTTCCAGATCGCCGCCAATGCCTCGAACAAGATGGTGGTGGTGGACACCAAGGAACGCAAGCTGGAGGCGCTGATCGACACCACCGATCTGCCGCACCCCGGCCCCGGCGCCAACTGGAACGATCCGAACTGCGGCCCGGTGGCAGGCACGACGCACCTTGGCGCCGGCGCGGTGACGGTCTGGGGCAATGACCCCGAGGGCCATGCCGACAACGCCTGGAAGGTCTGTTATGAGGTGGAAACCGATGGCCCGGGCCTGTTCATCCGCACCCATCCGAACAGCAAATATGTCTGGGCGGACCAGACCAAGCACCCCGAGCCGGAAATCCAGCAGTCGATCAAGGTGATCTCGAAAGAGACCGGCGAAGTCGTCAAGACCATTCAGGTCACGGACGAGGCTGGCACCGCGGCTGTCCACTTTGAGTTCAACAAGGATGGTACCGAGGTCTGGGTGTCGAAATGGAACATGGGTTCCTCGAAAGAGCCGAATGGCGAGATGGTGATCTATGACGCCGAGACGCTGGAGGAAAAGGCCCGGGTCAAGGGTCTCTATGCGCCCACCGGCAAGTTCAACGTCTATAACCGCACGAACCATGTGACCTGATCCGCAAGGATCATTGCGGGGGCAGGGCCATGCGCCTTGCCCCCGTCCTTTCACCTGAATCCCGATTGCCTTCCCTGATCGCACGGCCCTGCCGCTGCGGTCAGGGTTCGGCCCTTTCATCGCCAGTTCAGGCGATGCCCGAGACGGAGCAAGACCAGATGACAGATCAATCCCCCAAGACCGGCTCGCTCTGGCGCAAATGGGTCTGGTATGGCGTGCCCTTGGGTGGCGCGCTGGCCGCCTTTGTGGCGGGCATCATCTTCTGGGGCGGGTTCAACACCGCCATGGAGGCGACGAATACCAAGGAATTCTGCATTTCCTGCCACGAGATGCGGTCAACGGTTTACCAGGAATATCAGGGCACGATCCACCAGACCAACCGCTCGGGTGTGGGGGCGATCTGTTCGGACTGCCATGTGCCCAAGGACTGGACCCACAAGATCATCCGCAAGGTGCAGGCCTCGAAAGAGCTTTATGGCAAGGTCATGGGCACCATCAGCACCCCTGAGAAATGGGATGAAAAGCGCCTGACGCTGGCCATCCACGAATGGGAGCGGATGAAGGGTTCGGATTCGCGGGAATGCCGCAACTGCCACCACTTTGACGCCATGCTGCCGGAAAAGCAGAAACCCCGGGCGCGGCAGCAGCATCTGAACGCCATGACCGCCGGACAGACCTGCATCGACTGCCACAAGGGCATCGCGCACAAGGATCTGCGCGACCGGATGGATGAGGACGAGTTGGCCGCGCTCGAGGCGCCCAACCCCGCCTTTGCGCGTGAGATCCCGCAGGCCTATCTGGACAGCCTTGCCCGGGTCGAGGCGCTGGAGGCCGAACAGGCCGCCGCCAAGGATGCCGAGGCCAAGGCCGCGCGTGAGGGCGAACAGGCCCGCATCGCCGCCGCGGTCGAGGCCGCCCGCGCCGAGGAACAGACCAAGGCCGCAGCCGCGCTTGCGGCGGCGGGGGGGGCGGCTGCGACGCCTGAACCAGCCGAGGCGACTGTGACCCCCGCCGCTGCCGCCGGCGATGCCGCGCCGGGCGTGGACTGGAACGCGGTGCCAGCGCAGACGGTCACGCTGTTCTACCCCGGTCAGGCCAGCTTTGAATGGGTGCAGATCGGCAAGGAACATGGCGGCGCCCGGCCCTTTACCAAGGGCGGCGACAATTGCTCGACCTGCCATGCCAAGGAAACCGCGGCCATGGGGCAAAAGATCGTGACCGGCGAAAAGCTGGAGCCGACGCCCATCCCCGGCAAGCGCGGCTCGGTCGAGGTGTCGTTGCAGGCGACGCGGGATGCAGAAAACCTCTATCTGCGCCTGCAATGGCCCGAGGCGCCCCATGCCCCGGTTCCCTTTGTCGAGGGCGGCAAGATGGACCCGGAAAACCCGGTCAAGGTGGCAATGATGGTCGCGGGCACCGGCATGGACAAGGTGGAGCAGGCGGGCTGCTGGGCCCCCTGCCATTCCGACAACCGCTATATGTCCACCGCGCCCGACACTATCGGCGATGATCTGGCCCTGCGCGTGGGCGGCGGCGGTTTTGCGCAGAAATACCTGCCGGAAAGCCGCACCGCGATCGAACTGAAGGGCAAGGACCGGCCTTTGGGTGGCTGGGACCTGCTGAAATCGGATGATGAGATTGCCGCCTATCTGGCGGGGGGCAGCTTCATGGATCTGACCCGCGTGAACGCCAAGGGCGAGGCGCAGCGCGGCTATCTGCTGGAACGCCGGCACGAAGAGGCGGGCAGCCCGGCCAATGGCTCGGCCACCTTGGCTGGCGGCGTCTGGACGGTGGTTCTGGCGCGGCCGCTGGCGGCCTCTGGCCCCGGTCAGGTGGCGATCGAGGCGGGCAAGACCTATACCGTCGGCTTTGCCATCCATGACGATTTCAGCGCGGCCCGGTTCCACCATGTGTCCCTCGACATGCGACTGGCGCTGGACAACCCCGAGGTTGAGATCAACGTGACCCAGCCCTGACGGGCCGGAGACTGACGAAAACCCGCCCCGGCCCGCCGCGATGCGAAGGGCCGGGGCCAGCCATGACAAAGAGGTGCGCGATGCGGGTTCATCTGTTCTGGCCTTTGCTGGGCCTTGGCCTTGCCGTGTCGGGGGCCCTGGCCGAGGAAACCGCCCCTCCGGTCGAGGTGCGGATCGGCGCGCGGCTGTTCACCCCCGAAGAAATCGCCGAAGGCGCCGCGATCTTTGAGCGGCGTTGCAGTCAGTGTCATGCGCTCGACACTGTGCTGGTCAAGGGGCCATGGCTGAACGGGGTGGTTGGCCGCCCCTCGGCCAGTGTCGAGGGGTGGGATTACTCGCCGGCCATGCGGGGCTGGGGCGGGGTCTGGACGCCCGAAAACCTCCAATCCTATCTGACCAAGCCGCGCGGCTTCATCCCGGATGTCGCCTTGACTTTCGGCGTTTCCCGGTCGAAAACCGAAGACCGTGACAAGGGGATCGCCTTTCTGATCACGCAACCGCCCCCGGGAAATCCCGCCACGGATTAACGAAAGTCAAGGTCGCCCCGCCAGAGCTTTGGCAGAGTCGCCCTGCAAGCGCAGGAGACCGCCATGAGAGATCACAGCCAGGGTCGTGTTCACTTGATCGGGGCCGGGCCGGGCGACCCGGGCCTGTTGACGATCAGGGCGCTGGATTTGATCCGCGCCGCCGATGTCGTGGTGCATGACCGGCTGGTCTCGGATGAGGTGATGGCGCTGATCCCCCCGGCGACCCGGCGCATCGACGTTGGCAAGATGCCGCGCTGCCACAAGCTGTCGCAGGAGGATATCAACGCGCTTCTGGTCGATCTGGCCGGGCAGGGCCTGCGGGTGGCGCGGCTGAAGGGCGGAGATCCGCTGATCTTTGGCCGGGGCAGCGAAGAGGCCGCCGCGCTGCGCATGGCCGGGATTGCGGTGGATTATGTGCCGGGGATCACGGCGGCGCAGGGCATGGCCGCCAGCACCGGTGTGCCGCTGACCCATCGCGGGCTGGCCACCGGTGTGCGCTATGTCACCGGCCATCGCGCCAAGGATTCGCGGCTTGATCTCGACTGGGCCAGCCTTGCCAGCGACGAGACGACGCTGGTCGTCTATATGGGCGTCTCTTCGATCGCCGAGATTTCCGAACAGCTGATCGCCCATGGTATGCCGCCCGGGATGCCGGTGCTGGCAGTGGCGCGGGCCACCACACCGCAAGAGGCGCGGCTGATCTCGACGCTGGCGCAGATCCCCGCCGAGATCGCTCGCGCGGGTTTCAAAGCGCCGGTCCTGTTCGTGATCGGGCAGGTTGTCAGCCTTTATGATCCCGTGCCGCTGGCGGCACTGGCAGGCTGCGGCCTACCGGAACCGGCGATTGACCATGCCTAGGGGGCAGGCCATCGCGCTGATCTGTGCCATCGCGCTGCTGGTCCCGGCGGCGGCGCGGGCCGAGATCGCCCCCGCGCGGGTCGCAAAGCTGGAAAACATGGTGCTTCAGGACTGCGGGTCCTGCCACGGGTTGACCATGAAGGGCGGCCTTGGCCGGCCCCTGACCGCCGCGGCACTGTCACAGGCCGGGGCCGAGGGGCTGGCCGGGATCATCCTCGACGGCATTCCCGGCACCGCAATGCCGCCATGGCGCCCGCTCCTTTCCGAGGAAGAGGCGATCTGGATCGCCGAATATCTGTTGAAGGACCGCCAGAGATGAAACGATACTTGCTTGCCGCCACGCTTGTCGCGCTGATGACCGGCCCGGGGTTTGCCGAGGGGCCACAAGACCGGGCCACCGGCGGGTTGGGCGTGGTGATCGAGCGGGCCAGCGGATCGGTCCTGATCGTCGACCGTCTGGCGCGCGCGCAACTGGCCCGGGTCGAGGGGCTGGGCGATCTGTCCCATGCCTCGATCAACTTTTCCCCCGATGAGCGCTATGCCTATGTCTTTGGCCGCGATGGCGGCCTGACCAAGGTCGATCTTGTGACCCGGACCATCGCCGCGCGGGTAATGCAGGCCGGCAATTCCATCGGCGGGGCGATTTCTGACGATGGCCGTCTGGTGGCGGTCTCGAACTACGAACCCGGCGGGATCCGCATCTTTGATGCCGATACGCTGGCGATGGTTGCCGATATTCCCACCGGGTCCAAGACCATCGGCCTTGTCGAACTGCCGGGCCGCCGCTTTGCCTGGGCGCTGTGGGACAAGGGCGAGGCCTGGATGGCCGATCTATCGGGGGCCGAGCCAATCGTCACCCGACTGGGAGAGACCGGGGCCAACCCCTATGACGCGATCCTCACCGGCGACGGGCGGCATTTCGTGGTGGGCCTGTTCGGGGAAAAGGGTGTGACCCTGTTCGACATGTGGGACAAGGCCCCCGCGCCGGTACGGTTCCTCTCTGACTACGGCAAGACGGGTGAGGATCTGCCGGTCTACAAGATGCCGCATCTGCAAGGCTGGGGGTTCACCGAAGGGCAATTCGCCCTGCCCGCCGTGGGCCGTCATCAGGTGCTTTGGGTCGATCGCAACTCGTTGCAGCAGGTCGCCGCGACCGAGGTTCACGGCCAGCCGGTCTTTGTCATTGCCCAGCCGGGCAGCCCCTATGTCTGGGTCAATTTCGCGACGCCCCTGAACGATACGGTGCAGGTAATCGACAGCCGCAGCCATGCGGTCGTGCAGACGCTGACACCGGGGGCAGCGGTTTTGCATATGGAATTCGCGCCGCGCGGATCCGAGGTCTGGATCAGCCTGCGCGACGATAACCGGGTTGCGGTCTATGACACGCGCAGCCTGCAACCGATCACCAGCCTGCCGGCCGAAAGCCCCTCGGGGATCTTCTTTACCGCCCGGGCCCATAGAACGGGGTTATGATCCATGCACCAGCGTTTCGATCCGATTGACGTGGCATTGCTAGAGGGGTTTCAGCGCGATTTCCCGCTGGTGCCGCGCCCCTTTGGCGTCATTGCCGGGCACCTGTCGCTGACCGAGGGCGAGGTCATCGCCCGGCTGACCCGATTGCGGGCGTTGGGGGCCGTGGCCCGGGTCGGCGCGACGGTGCGGCCCAATACGGCCGGCGCCTCGACGCTGGCCGCGCTCTCGGTGCCCGAGGACCGGTTGGAAGAGGTGGCGGCGCTGCTGGGGCGCGAACCCGGCGTCAATCATTCCTATGAACGCGACCATGACTGGAATCTGTGGTTTGTCGCCACCGCCGCCGACCGGCAGGGGCTGGCGGCGCTGTTGGCGCGGATCGAGGGGGGCACAGGGCTGCCGGTACTGAACCTGCCGCTGCTGCGCCCTTTTAACATTGATCTGGGGTTCCGCCTGAACGGGCCGCGGCATTCGGCCGGGATCGGCCCTGCACCCGACATGACCGCGCTGGACGAGACTGATCGCCCGATCCTTGCCGCCCTGACCCGGGGGCTTGAACTGGCGCCTGCGCCCTTTGCCTTGCTGGCCGAACATCTGGGGCGGGAGGAGGCCGAGCTTCGCGCCCGCATCGCGGCCCTGTCGGCGGCGGGGATCCTG